>JBKGYM010000007.1:0-19193 GCA_046546115.1 Candidatus Woesearchaeota archaeon | reverse complement strand
GGTGCAGATGGTGAGTTCAGTAGAGATGCATTAGGAGATGCTCACAACATTGATTTGAGCTATCTTTTCAAAGATTTGCATAAGGATAAGTGATTTTCATGCAAAACCAAAAAGTAAAGGTCAACGGAATAAGTAATCGTGAAGATTACCTTTGCATCACAACTGAGAAGGATAGTAATCACTATCCTTTTTTATTTAATTTGTTGAAACATTCTGGAGAAAAAATCCCTGACATACAAGATGAAGAGGGCAAAGATCCTGACATAACAAAAGAAGAAGATTATTATGCATTTTATGGTAAAAATAACATATCCATCATGAAAGTTGTAGGCCACAAAAAAATATTTTTCTTCATGAAGACAGAAGAGAGAGACAAGCTTAGCCAATTCATAATGGAAAACACTGAATTTGTGAAAAATCCACTGATACAGAACAAAAATGAAAGAATTTGAACTGGAAGTGATTGAAACAGTTATACCTGTTTACCAACGATTCATAGAAGAAGGTCTAACAACTGAAGTGAAAAGATTAGCAGATGGAACTTATGGCAATCTAGTACAGACCGTAAATATACTTATGAGTGAGAAATTATCATCGCTCATCGATCCACTTGAAAAAATAGGAACACCGAATATACCAAATGAAAACCCTCCTACCAAAAAAGAAGCTATAGAAATTGTTGAAAGATTGAAAGCATTGAAGAAAGAGATCCTTGATGAGATGAAAGAAGATGAAACTTGAAAATCTTCCATGAAATTTTCAGAAAATCTTTTAATCTTGTTTTTACTACTAACAACATGCTCACAAGAGAAGACAAGGAGAAGCTCATGGAAGAGCTCGAAGAGGAGTTCAACCGGGTAAAAGATGAGCTTGGTTTTGAGACGTCACTAGATGAGCTGGACAAGAGTTTCTTCATACGGGATATGGTTCTGGCTTATGGATTCGTGCCGCCTTCATTCATATCCACTATCTCTCATCGTATAAAGGATAGGTTCTATCAGCACGTTTCACAGATCCATAGGATGCTTGTTCCATCACCATACTCTATGATGGAATCCGCTGAGCACGATATGCTTTCTGATGATGAGAAGAAAGAGCTTGATATTCTCATGAAGAGATATCTCCAGAAGACCGTGGAGTGCGGTCTGGTGCTCATGAAGGATGATAAGGATGGTCAGGCGAAGTTCATAGACGGATCATTCTCTCTATACAAAGAGACACTTCCAATCATGATAAGATATCAAGAGAAGACGAATGAGCTCTGGAAGGATGAAGCCGATAAAGCAAAGAAGAGCTAAAAAAATAGCCTATATGAGAAAAGATCAAGAAGCCTTGATAAAGATAGGTCCTGGCCGAGTGACACTGGACATCCTCAAATAATGATGTACGTTTCAATCGCATTGTGGTCTGAGAAGTTCAGTGGTATTACTCGTACATCTTTGATATCTCCTGATTTCAGTAGAACGTAATCAAGTGTCTGATCCTTTGCAGGATATGAGATATATCTCTTGAAGCTATATGAATTATCATATTCAGGGAAATTTTTCATGAACTCTTCAGGGAACATATTGAAATCTCCTGCATATATGTCTGCATATGGTAACTTCTTGACTGATACTTTTCTAGATATCTCGTGCTTGCTCAGATGGAGATTGCATACAGTAAAATCGCTGAAGGAATGGAGCACACTGATCCTTGGCCATCTGTCTATGTTCTTTTGTATTGGCAGTTCTGTCACTTCAGAACTGAATCTGTGTTGAGAAAGGATAGCGAGACCTTCAATGATCTTCCCATCCTGCAGTTTTCCCTTCCCATAATCTTCTGACCAATCAAAACAAGGGAAGAACTCAGAGAACTTATACAATGAAGATATCTTTTTGTTGTCTAGCAAGAAGGGTTCATTTTTGTATTTCCTGACTTCCTAAAGAAGAACTATGTCATAGCCTTGGGTGAGAAGATCAACAAATGAATCAAAGTCAGGATCATCGTCTTTGAGTCCTGCTATATTAGCTGAAAGTATCTTTAGTCTCATCTTATCTCTTCGAGAATCTTTCTTATCCTTTCTATTGTGCTCTGCTGATTGTTTTTCTTGGACATCTCAATGAACTTGATCAGGAGATCTTCTAGCTTTCCCTTATTGAAGAGTGCAAGTTCGTTCCCGTCTACCACGAAATAGAATCTGAATGACTTAAATCTCAACTCTTTTATCAGTATTCCCCCCACATTCCCCAAAGTCTTTCCTTTGTTTGGATTCTCTTTCAGCTGATCTATAAGAGAATATACCTTTGTTGCTTCTTGTTTCAGATTCTTCAATATCTCATTCCTGAGAGAATTAAGCACTATAATCCTTATCATTTTCTGCTAGCTTCATCCTTGTCCATTCTTTCGCTTCTTCTAGTGTGCTGTACTCGTTCTCTGATACGAACTCTCTTAGTCTGTCTCTCATCAGGATATTATTATACATACGCCTTATTATATCATCATAGTTCTCTGATTTTTTGCCGTATTCCTGCAGAAGCTCTCTTGTCTCCTTCTTTATGGATATTGTTGTGTTTGGCATGTTGTCACCCTTATTATATTTAATTATAATTATATATAAATGTTATGTTCTTTTGCTCTGATATATGTGCTCAGAGATGATCTTATGACCATGCCTCAACAAAGAAAGTACAACAGATGTGAATCATAAATATGAGTTCTGTTAATAGGGTTGCTATTTCACAACAGATTATGTGTTTTCTGCACAATCATTTGTGAAATTGTTCAATTTAAAGTTTTATTTCTATATAAAAAATAAATATAACTTAATATTACCTTAGCTTTCTTATGATCATGTATATCTCATCTGAATTCCTTTCTAAGAAATCTTTACCAATAGAGAAACCTTCGTATTTGTATCTATTCCTTATCTCGCGTATCTGTTGAAGAAGCACCCTCTCTTTCTCTGTTATCTTTCCTTCATATGCTGCTTCTTCAATAAGCTCATGATGTGCTCCTTCACCCCTGAATCTTATCCCAGAAGATATGAATCTGGCATCAAGCAACATATGTATGATGTCATAAAGATCGTTGAGAGTCGGTGTCGGAAAATCCGTCCAGTCAATTTTTTCTAATCTCGCTAAAAGCTCATCAGCCATCTTCCTTAGAGATCTTGTCCTGTTCAGATCTGGTGTTGTATTCTCGCGCATCAAATCCCTCTAAAAAGCCATACAGGACAATACCATTCATTATATTGTTCTTAAGCTCTTCTGGTAATTTTTTGAAATCTTTCCGGAACATCAGAGAGATCTTGCGGTTCACTTGAAACTCAAATCTTGTAAGGTCAATCTTTTTCTGAGCGCATTCAACGAATATATCTATGTCACTCTCTGAATTGTCTTCCCCACGAAAGAAGCTACCAAAGAGCACGATGGAATTTGGGTAGCAATTCTCTTTGATATGATCAATCACTCCAGATTTTTTCAATATATCTATATTGTAGATTTTCTTGTGATGGAGGAAATCTTCCGATCTTCTCTTGGCCCGATAATAGAATCTGGGTTTTTGGCTTATCTCATTCTCTGCTTTTTCTATGATTCCTAGTTCTTCTAATGTCTCTAGATGGTTCTTCACAGAAGTGTGTGCAAGATCTGTCTTTCCTGAAATCTTAAGAAGTCCGAATCCTTTGTCTGGCTCGTTGAAGAAGACTGATGTTATCTTCCAAAGATTACTTTTTTGTAACATAACTTATAATAAAGTAATGTTGTTTATAAAATTATCTTTTGATCAAATGTCATATATCTACATAGCGGCAGATGTGAATGATATAAGATGGTAGAAATAAGTTGTGGTTAAGATGAATTAACTTAGGTTGATCTAAGTATTCTGTGAAATTTTTTTTAAGCTCTATACACTTTATCCCAGTGTGCGATATCCATGAATAATGTATGATTCTCTTCCTTATTCACAACGAAAAGCAATATGTAATTATCAGTCAAATGTATTCGTTTATATTCATCCATTGAACTCTTTAGATTCTTGTATGTATCTATTGTATTTTTATTGTGAGATACAATCTCTTTGATCTTATTCTTCATGTTCTCGGCAAGAATCCTGTCTTTCTTTCCTAGCTTCTTTGTCTTTCTTCTGAGCTTATCGCTCAAATCATATGAGAACATCTTATTCATCCAGGCCTAAGTGCCTATCCAGTTCTTTATCATCCATCTTCCTGTTCCTGTGACTTCTTTTGTGTGTGTTGTATTCCTCATCAAGCTCTCTAAGGTATTCTTCGTTGATTGGAGGTTCTACATATGCACTTCCAGAATCTTTCACTAGCTTGTTCAGTGCTTCATTACGGTTCTTGAGACCATGTTTTCCCTTGATGACATCAAGAACCCTTGTCGTATATTTATCCAGTTCGAATCTTGCTTGTGTCACAATAAGCCACCTTTTGTGACTGAATGTGTCTTTATTCATATTTGTTTTGCTTGACCATTAATAAACCAAAATGTTTAAATATAACTATTAAGATATAGGTCTGTACCTTTATAGTTATACAATGTTATCAAAGACACAAATCCGGATAATGAAGGTTTTTACTGCTAATATCACTGAGAAGTATAGCATAAGGCAGATTTCCGATATCTTGGATAAACCCTATCCTCTTGTCCACAGGTCAATCCAAGAGCTTCTCGAAAAAGATTTTTTTTCAAAAGACAAGCACAAGCACATATCATTAGATTATAGGAAAAATCATCAAGTGTTGGTATATATTGAACATTTGAGAAGCAAAGAGCTCTTAGACAAGAATAAAGATATCTCCATGCTCAGGGAAGAGATAATAAGAGATTTTCCTTTTGGTTATTTCGTTATGTTGATTTTCGGTTCTACTGTAAATGTTCCGGATCCGAGAGACTTAGATTTATTAATCATAATTGAAGACACTGATGAGATAGAGAAAGCAGAGAGATATCTGTATAACATCACTAGAAATTATGGACTTGAAATACATCCATTGGTGATATCTTTTGAGAGCGTCTATGAAATGCTTGCTTCACGGGAAGATAATAATGTGATGAATGAGGTCCTTGATAAGCATCTAATCCTTTATGGAGCTGAACTATTTTATAGACTTTTGTCGAAGGGAAGAAAATGAGCATGTTAGAAGAAAAGAAGCTGAAAGAGATCCGATTGAGAGTCAAGGGATTCTTGGATGATGGTACTATACTGACAAAGCAACCGAAGAAATTTGTGGATTTCTTCTTGTCAAATGCTGACAAGTCACTTAATAGTGCAAATGCTTTATATGACTTGTCCATAGACAAAAATATGCAAGAAGAGATGGGTTATATTGATTTTGATGGATTCTTATGGGTTGTGAATGCATCATATTATTCAATGTTTTATATGTCACGTGCTCTGCTTGAAAGTGAAGGAATCAAGATAAGATCAGATATGTCAGTACATTCCGTGACTTTTGATGCGATTATAAATTTCTTCTATATTAATGGTGTTCTACAGAAGAGATTAATAAAAGATTTTGCTGAAAGTCTTGAAGATGCTTCTGATATTTTAGGTAAGGAGAAAGCGGATTTGCTTATTGAAGATTATTTCTTTGAGAGGAGAAAAAGAGCAGCATTGACATATAATACGAAAGAAGTTGTCATCCGTGCTAAAGCTAATACTTCTCTTGAAAGGGCGAGGCGTTTTATCAGAGAGCTAAAGAAATTGATTTGATCCCATAACCACTCAGATAGATCCAATGTTTTCAAAGAATGTGTTTAGAGAACCACTAAACGGAAAAGTTTAAACAAGTTATAATATTTTTAACAGTTGTTATAATTATGTTAACGATATTAAGGCCAGGATATGCGAGAATAATGCAACTTTTCTACAAAGAAAAGGGTGCGAAATTCCATTTGAGAGAGGTTGCGAGACGAGCAGGGCTCTTTGAGCCAAGCGCGTATAGATTTCTGAATCTTCTTGAAAATGATAAGATATTGAAATCGGAGAAGGATGGTAATCTGAAAAAGTATTCAGTCAGGCAAGGTCTGCGTGCCTATATCATTTTTGAGATATTTGATCTTCAACGGTTTGAAGAACTTCCGAATATGCGACGGAACGCCATCAAGACATATTTGGATGCTCTTCCAGAGAAACCAGTTTTTGCTTTACTATTTGGGTCAACCGCAAAGGAACTCATAAAGAAGATTCGGATATTGACATACTTTTGGTGACTAACAATAAGATAGATGCGAAAAGAGCTGAAAAAGAAGCAGATGCACTAACTGTTATGAGTGTAAGTACATTCCAGATAAAGTTTGAAGAATTCTTGATTGAGCTCAAGATGAAAGATGATAAGGTTGTACAGTCTGCTATAGCTTCAGGCTATCCGTTGTTGAATCACATTTATTATTATGAGGTGCTTTATAATGAAAGAGTATGATCTTCAAAGATTGATAAATAGTCCTTCAATTACCGATGAGAAAATAACTGAGCTCATGGATAAGGAACTTCTATTCAAGCAGGATGTTGATGAAGAAGAGATCAAAGGTCATTTATTGAAAGCAGACCATAATCTACGATTTGTTGAGTTCATATCAAAAGAACCATTTCAGGATTGGGCATTGACAGGATGTTATTATTCTTGTTATCATTCAGCACTTGCTTTAATACAGACTAAAGGTTATACTTCAAAAAACCATTTAGCAACACTCTGTGTCATTATCAAAGACTTCTATGAGAAAGAGCTTTCCAAGAAAGATGTTGAGAAACTAAGAATACAGTTTGCTATGTTTGTGAATAAGATCAAAGGTATTCTTGCTGAAAGTGGATATTGATAACAAGACATGCGTGAGCTAATAAAGAATTTTTCTCCTTGTATCCATAACCACTCCATAGTGACAATATGAACGAAACATTTATATATTAGTCTTACCATTTAATGTATATGGCACTCGAAAATGATGTCCGGAAAGAGTCTTTGAAGAGGCGACTGAAAAGAGGTGCAGTTAATCTGACAGCCGCAGGCCTCCTTGGCCTTGGGGTTCTGAGCTTTGGCTCATGCAGTAATCCTTTGGGTCCTTCTACCGGTGATGATGGTGGAGACAATGGCGGTGGGGACTCATACGCAGGCTCTGAGGTCATTTTTCAGCCGAATTATGATTTTTCTGGTGTTGATGCTTCTCTTTACGGATTGGATGAGATTGTCCATAATGTCTATGATGATGCTGAGAGCAGATATACTGCTCAGTATAGTGCTGATGGATCCAACATCATAGAATTCTCGCTTGATGAAGAGGAGAGTGAATACGCGAGTGCAGAATGGTATGTAGATGAAGAGCTGATTGCTGAGACTTCTCCTGGAGAGAGTGTAGAGTATGATGCGGACAGCCCAGGCAAGGAGGAGCTGAATGTTAAGATTTATGATGATGATAAATCACTTCTTGATGAGCATGACATCGAGCTTGAATTCCTGAACACTCCTCCTAAGACACCTACAGATCCTTCTTCAATAGAGACTCCTTCGGAGTCCGGAGATGTTGATGTCTTGCCGGGTCCTGGTGATGATTCTGTGGATATTAATAGTACTGATGGTCACACTTATCATATCGCCAGTGATAGCAGTGGTTTCCTTTCAATAGATCCTGATACTGGATTGTTGAGTTGGGAGGATGCTGAAAAGCATGATGGCAGTGCTGAGATATACATAAGGGATAATCATGGTGAAGAATCAGAGAAGAAGACGATAGACCTTGATTTCCAGGAATACATAAGTTCTGAGTTAAGTCATGATCTGAATTATGATTTTGGTACTGAAGAGAATCCTACTGATGCTCATGGCACTTCTCTTGGTAGCATATATGATGTTCCTGATGATGAAGGATTAGATGCATATTTCAATGGTTCAGTTCCTACTGATGTTGAGGATGATCTATTCACCAATCATGGTACTATGGATTCGAGCAGTAATCTGCGCGTAGTCCCTCACATGGGTTCAAGCACATATCTAGAGCTTTCTGTGGATGTAGAAGGTGACCATGATAGTGTAGAATGGTATGAGAACGGTTCTAAGATTGGCGAAGGTGATATATTTGAGTATAATGTAGATTTCTTTGACGAGACAAGGGATCTAGAGGCGAGGGTATATCTTGATGGAGAAGAGAAGGCTGCGCATGGATTTTCTGTTGAGGCTTTAGGAAACATACAACCAGGGTATCCCAAGGCTTTCGGCGGAGATTTAGATGAAGAATTTAATGAAATTTGGGTTGACGAAGGAGATTCGGCAGAATACAATCTAGTGATGAAAGATTTGAATGGAAATCTGGATTATTTGAATACTGAGTCTAGAATTGACAATGAAGATTTTAATACAAATTATGGAGAAAATAATTGTGAGACAATTGAAGGTATTGATATTTGTGTTAATTCTGATATTCCTGACAACCAATGGAATGTGACCGTTGATACTGAAGGAGCAGAATATGATGACTATACTATTGATCATACTGTCTATGATAAAGAAAACAAAGAAAGCGAAACAGAGACAGTGAGAATATATCTAGACGATAATAATTAATAGCAAAGTTTTATATACGAATTTTCTAATATTTATGATATGAACAAATCGATGGCACTAATTCTTGTAGCGTTTTTCATGATAGCATTTTCTTCTTCTGTTTTCGCTGTATCTCCAGTATTCATTGAACCTCGTGATGGTCAAGAGTTTTATCTTAATGATAAAGTCAATGTTGAAGTTGACATAGGCACTGATAATTATGATACATTTGAGTTTCGTGTTGCTCGCGATACAGTTTGTGGATATCCAGCTGGTAGAGAAGGAGGGTTTGACCCTGATGATGGCAACTGTGAGATTTCTGATGATACAGAAACTTTTTATTGGACAACCACATATGATGATCCAGATGAAGACCTCAGAGAATATAAATTAGAGTTTCAATTATATCCAGAATCTCAATACGACCCTATCGACACAACCATCTACATAACCAAAGAACCACCTGTTATCGAAGATGAACCTGTTTACGACGGGAATGAATTGACATGGAACTTTAATCTTAGTGATAATGAATTCGATGATAATGGTATTCTGGAATTCTATGACCACTATGAAGATGAGGACTCTGATGAGTCATGCGTATATCTTTTTAAAGACGAACAGTGGGAGGATGGTGAAAATGTATGTGGCATAGAGACAGGTGATGATGACTGGGAATACTATCTAACTTATACCGGATATGATGAAGCAGGAAATTATACTCCAAGATTTTATATAGATTTTGATGGTGAAGACGCGGAAGATGATAAAATATCAGAGGATGGAATACAAGTAGGTCCTGAGATAACGGATTTCAGTATAGATGAAGAGGGTTACTTTAATGATGAAATAGATCTTTCTTATAAGGTCAATTCTAAAAATATTATAGATGAGATGTACTATTCTTGGGTTGATTATGATGCTGAAGGGTGGATATGTGATATAGATGATGATTGCGCCGAATATTATAGTGATGAAGATAACTTACATATATATGATGATTTAGTGCCGACTCTTCAGGATATCGCAGCCTCTGACGATTATAAATTTATGCTTCACGTGGAAGATGATTATGGTTTTGTAGATAAAAGAGAAGTATATGTATATCTTGAAGAAGAACCTGACGACAAACCCCCGAAAATAAAAGTTGAACATATCCGAGAAGAAGCATACGAAGATGAGAGTTTCAATATCCTTCTTGACATGACCGAAGGTACATATGATATTGAATATAACTCAGTGAGGGTCAATGAAAAGAAATGTGATAAATTAAGCGAACAAGGTGATGAGTGCGAGATATCTTTCTCAAGCGCAGAGGATGACAAGAAACTTAATATCACTGTAGAAGATGAGGAAGGAAATACGGGATCTGCTGAAACAGCCATAGACATCCTAGAATACATAAAACCTAAAATCGTAAATATACATACGGTACATAATAATAAGATCTGGGATGGTATCATCGCAGACGATGAGCATCCCGTGTATGAAGGGATGGATTTCAGGATACATGTTGAAGCGAATGGTATAGATGAATTAAAACTCCAAGAACCAGAGAAGGGTAGCTCATGCGCTTCTATTGATATGAATGATAAAAACAATCATATGCTCTGCTCCCAAAAAATCAAAGAGGAATCTAATGAAGAATATAGTTATGATGTCCGGATAGGAGATAATCTCCATGAGGAAACAGACAGTCAGGACCACACTGTCACCGTGGAAGAACCCACTCCACCAACAGTCAAGGACTTGAAGGGTGGTGGGGCTGATGGTGATGTCTTCTATCCTACATTAGAGACCAACACGATAACAGCAACACTAGAGAAAGGAACATTCAATCTCACCGGGACAGAGCTCTTTGTGGATGGAGAAGAGAAGGAAGCACTTAATCCTGAACCAGAAGGAGAAGATATAGAGATCCAGACTGAGGCGCTCACCGGGAAAGAAGATGATGTGGAGATAAATCTGACTGTTCTGGACCAATTCGGCGAGAGTACTGAACGCAGTGTAACGCTCAGCCCCACAGATTATGATTGTTTTGATTGCAACGACATAGCCGCTGAAGACGCACAAGATGAATGCGAAGAGATGATGGAAGATCATGACCCAGACACCACAGAACAGGTCTGCTCCAGACCTATCGACATGAACTGCGACGGAAAAAGACTGGGGCGAGGCATAAAAGAATACCAATGCCATAAAATAAACGATGAAGGACACTGCGACAAGGACTTAGGCTCATCACTCATCTGCGAGGGCAGATTCGAAGAGAAGGGAGAGAACGAGTTCTGGGAAGACTGCGAATGCACACCACAGATCTCCATAGAATCACCAGAGAGCAGAACAACCTACTCACCAACAAACCTGCCTAAGATAGAGCTTGATACTAACCTCAGGCTAGCAGGTACTAAACCAATCAACTATCGCCTCAATGATGGTCCAGTACGGCAATACACAAGTCCTTTCACAGCACGGAGCACAATAGCCGGGACGGATGTCCTGAGGATTGAGGCATTCATGAGCAGGGAAGCAGAATCAATACTGGACGATGATCTCTACGTTGAGAGAGAAGTGAAGTATGATGCCCCTGAACGAGAGGATCCCAGAGCCTCTGAAGAGATACAGATGGAAAACACGAGTGAAGAGGATGAGGAATTCTACGAAAGCGAGCTGGAGAGGACCGGCTCCAATCTTTCTGAGCTGGCGTCAAGAGCAGATGTGGACAAGTCCGTAGAGTCATCCTTGACAGCGAATTATTATGAGGGCCGCACAGAGATGGAGTTGGACCTGAAGAGTGGAAAGAATCTCAAAGGGACATCCGTTGTCCTGGAGATACCAAAATGCGCGGCAGACCTTGTCAATGAGGTCATGTTCGACGATACGAGCTATGAGGTCCTGCAGGACGATCCGTTGGTAGCATGGCATTTCGAGGAGATGGACCGTGATGTGAACTTAAGGTATGAATTCTCCAAAGAGCTGGACCCGGATTGTATCGCGGAGATGCGTGTCATGTCATTGGTGAGAGAAGTGGGTGATGACCGGATGGATAGTTTCATGAGGTCACCATTGTTCCCATTGCTCATGATACCTGTTGTGGTATCCGTGCTGATATATTTCTCGAGATTCACTACAACGGGCAAGCCAGAGCGTGTCTCAGAGAGCACCGAGCAGGAGCTTGTGAAGGTTGTCCAAAGACGTGTCGCTGAAGGCCAGAGTGATGATGAGGTGATCTCTGACCTGACTCAGGAAGGTTTTGATGAACAAGAGGTATTGAAGGCTCTCAAGGAGGCATGAGCTTTCCATGAAGTTCTCATCATATCAGAATCGACCATAGGATTAATAAAAAGTGATATATTACTCTCTGTATGGATATGGAGGAATTGATAGATAAATATTCATCGTATATTGATGAGTACGGGGATTATAGTATCACTTCTGAGGATACATCTTTCGCGGTCGAGACCTTTGAGCTCGGCAAATACAGGATCTGGGGATTCCACGGCAGGGGCGAGGACCCAAAGTATGAACTGCAGATCCTCGAGGAAGGCTCTGATCTGCCTGATAGACTAGAGGAAAGGATGAGTGTCGATATCGCCAAGCTGCTTCTTGATGAGAAATGCGGTGTATACAGGGGCAACTAGTCCGTATCATCACCTTTCCCACTCTTGCATGAACAATAAAATATATAATAGAGGGATGCAGATAGAGGTATGATGGCCAAGGACAAGCTCCGGCTCATCCTGGGTAGGGTGGACCCAAACGATAAAGTCAGCCAGGGCCTTAGGAAGTCTCTGGATCTGGATCACTTGATGAATAATCTTGAGCTAGTGGATAACATATACGAGATATCAAAGAAAAGATATCTGACAAGAGCCGAAGCAAGAAGTTTCTCTGAACTGGCTGCGAGGATCGAGAATGATCTTAACAATATAATCTTCATCGAGTATAGTTCCCTGAGCAGGGATATCGGGCTTTTCATCGCGCTCACGGAAGAGATGCTGTCCGTGATGAAGAGATTCTCTGAGCGTCAGAGCCGGGTCCAGCATTGTCACAGGATACCCATAGTGAACATCCCCAGGTTGAAGGCTTATCATTCAATAGCCACTCGTATCAAAGAGAGGATGCATAGCCTGTATATGGAGACAGATAATGGGAGGATGGAAGGCCTTAGAGCTTTGAGATCCGAATACTTCTCCAGAGATATGCATGACCTGGGCAATATGCTGCTCTTCGGGAAAAGGCATCTCACGGATGCTGTGGGCATCATAAACGCAAAGAATGAAGATGACGAGACAAGGATCATGTCAGAGAGCAGGAAGCTGAAGCGACAGCTCAGTGAGCTTTCAAGGATCAACACTTCTGTCACAAGGAACCGCATGAACGATGATGTGGAGAGACTCAATATGCTCTACGATAAGCTTTTCGAGGATGAAGAGAGCATTTTCACTCTCATCATGGACCGCATGTCATATTCACGGCATTCAGTCAAAGAGCTGGCGAAGGTACAGCATTATCTGCAGAACATGGTGAAAGAGGTGGCAAGGAAGAGCAAGACACGTATCCCATCCCAGGCCACTGTGAGGAAGAAGACAAAGAAGCTTTCTGGTATCCTGGACAAGAACTTCTCTGATAATATGAAGCTGGTGAGCGAGGATATCAAGAAGACGATATCAATGATAACATTGCTGAAGGCCTTGTCCAGTAATACAGTCGCTCAGAGGATATATCGGATGCCCAGGGATCAGCACAGAGTAGAATTCAGGACGCATGATGATGAGCGTGAGCTTAAGCGTATTTTTGATAAGGTGAGGAAGCTGGCAGAACAGAAAGGTTCAACAAGAAAGATTGAGTATAAGGAGACGGATGAAGGCAATAGTTTCTCTAGGACGTTCAAGGGCAATATACTTGTGCTGGATGATAGCTCTTTCATATCCTTCTATCACATAGGCAGAGAGAAGCATGTCAGATTCGCATTGGTGTTCAACAATGCTATCGTCCTCGGCCATGGACAGGGTTTTGAGGAGATCAAGCTGGAATGGATGAATAGTCATGGCAAGGAAGAGGTCAGGGGCGATTATACCCAAAAGCTTTCCGCATTCCTTGAAGCTTTCTTGAAAGGTAGCATATCCAAGGATAAGGAATGGGTAGAGGAGATCACCGGCATGCTTGTCTCTTCATACCTCGAGAATGTAGGCCATTCGCCTAACAGCAAGCTTCTCAAGGGGATGAAGGATTCATTCTAGTCGTTGCAAAAATATAAAAGCTAAGAGAGTTTGCTCCGTCTTATGGCGGGAGATGTGAGAAAGGCAGGAGAACCTGTGCTGGACATGGCGATAGACACCATAAATAAGAATAAGCAAGCATTGGTGTTCGTCAACACAAAACGTTCTGCAGAGAAGGTCGCAGAGGATATCTCAAAAAGACTGAAGGATGATGTCCTCCCTGGCCTGTCTGAAGACATCCGTTCTGTACTGGGAAATCCAACAAGGCAATGCGAGCGTCTCTCAAGATGTGTGAAGAAGGGTGTGGCGTTCCATCATGCCGGCCTGCATAGTGATCAGAAAAGCATGGTCGAGGAGAATTTCAGGAGTGGCAATATCAGGATAATCGCATGCACCCCCACATTGGCAGCAGGCCTTGATCTTCCAGCATTCCGTGCTGTCATAAGGGACCTGAAACGGCACGGGGGGAATTGGGGCATGGTGGATATACCTGTCCTTGAATATCATCAGATGGCGGGACGAGCAGGTCGTCCAGGCAAGGACTCTTATGGTGAAGTCATAACATTCGCCAGGTCGAAGGATGAAGAGGAAGAGATAAATGAAAAATATATCAGGGGATTCCCAGAAAGCATATATTCAAAGCTCGCTGTCGAGCCTGTGCTCAGGACATATGTTCTATCGCTCGTCGCTTCAGGATATTGTAATACAGAGTCATCATTGATTGAGTTCTTCGAGGGCACATTCTGGGCCAGGCAATACAAGGACATGCATCGTCTTGAGCAGATAATCATCAAGATGATAGAGCTCCTTGAGGGCTATGGATTCATCTATGGAAGGAAACGCAACAACGACGGCGAGAAAAAAGCAGATGGCTTCATCTCCGCTTCAGAGCTGGATGATGCGAATACAGGTGATGAGGATAAGCTTAAGGCCACACCATTGGGCAAACGAGTCGCAGAGCTCTACCTTGATCCCTTTACCGCTAATCATCTCATCTCTTGTATGCGTGATGCGGTCGAGCTTGGCGATCTTCCAGAGTTCTCTTACCTTCATATGATCTCTCACACTATCGAGATGCGGCCTCTGATACGCATGGGCAAGAAGAACGAAGAGCTTGTCTCGGATTTCATCATCGAGAACGAGGACAAGCTGCTTGAGCAGGAGCCCAGTATGTATGATGAGGGTTACAGGGAATATTATGATTCTATCAATACCACATTGTTCTTCGTGGATTGGATCAATGAGCTTGATGAGGACAAGATACTCGAGAAATTCAATGCACGGCCGGGCGAGACAAGATACAAGCTCGATACTGCGGAATGGTTGCTCTTCGCATCGACAGAATTCGCGGACATCATGGGGCTGCGAGAACTTAAGAAGAAGCTATTACAGCTTTCTGTGCGTGTCAAGAATGGTGTGAAGAAAGAGCTTCTGCCTCTGCTCAGATTCAGGAACATCGGGAGAGTCAGGGCACGAAAACTCTTCAATAACGGCATAAAGGATATCAGGGATGTGAAATCCACCGACGTGGTCTCATTGAGCCAGATTGTCGGGAGCCGTATCGCGAAGACATTGAAAGAACAGACGGGCGAGACAGTGGATGAGGTCCCTGAAGGGAAGAGGACAGGTCAGACCTCTATCTCAAGATATTAGACGGGTGATATGATGAGGCTTGTATTGGTACGGCATGGTGAGACAGTACAGAATTCTCAAGGGATATGCCAGGGACAGAGTGAAGGTCAGCTTTCAGCACAAGGGATGGAACAGGCCAAAAGGCTGGGATCATATCTCAAGGACAGGCAGATAGATGCTATCTACTCCAGCGATCTTGCCAGGGCTGTCGACACAGCAGAAGCAATAAGACGATTCCATGATGGCCTGGGATTAAAGCTTGACTCTCGTCTTAGAGAGAGATATTTTGGGGATCTTGAAGGGAAAGTCAACCCGATCACTGACTGGAACAACCTTCCTGGATACGTCGAGACGGACCAGCAGTTATATGATAGGGCAGTCTCTTTCCTTGAAGACATACTGGAGAGACATGAAGATGATACAATTGTCGCGGTATCCCATGGTGGCATGAAGAGGGCGTTCTATACATTGTTGCACGATCTGCCTGTCTCTTCATACAATGCTTGGGAACACATAAAGAACACTTCTGTCTCAGAATTTGACATACAGAAGGATAATGTATACAAGGTGCACTCCTTGAACCGTGTCGATCATCTATATTGATGTCCATGATCATCCTGCAGACCATCCATCCAGATATTCTGCTTCTCAAGGTATTCGAGTGTGAACATTGTACCCTCCTTGCACACAAGCTTTCCGCCACACTCACATTCTCCACACAGGCCAATTCCGCACATGCAGTTGGTCTCAAGAGAAAGATGTATGTCTTTTGCATCGGCGCCAGCATCTCTCTCGGTCCTTGTGGCGATCTCCATGAATCCTGGCGGCCCGATATTGTAGAATGAAGCCCCTCCGATATCTTCTATATCCAGATCTTCTTTGAATACATCTATCACACGGGCTTTCACATCATCATCCTCAACAGGTATATAATGTGCGAACCTCGAGATCTCCTCTTTGAAGCATGATTCTTGCCTTGATGTTATACCATGGTATACGATGATATTCTTCTTATGCCCTGAGAGTTCTTCGACGAGTCTTGGTACTATCGCTATCCCTGTGCCGCCGGCGATGACATATGCATCACCTGTGCTCTCATCAAGATGAGGCGCTTTTCCATATACACCTCTCACCATCACCTTCTCGCCTTCTTTGAGCCTTATGAGCCCTTTTGTGAATTTCCCTTTCTCCCTTATCAAGAAGGTTAGTGGATCGCTCCTGGCTATAGAGAATGGTTTTTCACCTAGATCAGGATGCCAGATGAAGGCAAACTGGCTTGCCTCATATTCCATCTTCCCGTCAAGGACCATGAGGGTCTGGTTATCGCTTTTCTGCTTCATCTCTGAGATGCTGAACGGTATATATTGCGCTAATCGTCTTTTCTCCAGAAATACATCAGAATCTTCAGAACCAGTCTCCGCATCTTTCCTGATCGCTTCCACGAATTGAGGTAGTCTTTCCTGTGAGTCCACTCTCGCGAGAACACTGCCGAGGCCAACCACGTCAGCACCCGCTTCTCTCATCCGTCTTGCATCTTCACCTGAAGATACACCTCCTATGCCGATGATGGGTACATCATTCCCCACACTCTGTCTTATATCTCTTATGCATCTGAGCGCTAATCCATTTATGTCTGTTCCTGATCTGCCTCCTTTCTGTCCTGCAGGGTTATACAACACGGCTCTCCCTGATGTCGGTTCTGTGAATCTCTTCGGCTGTGCTGTGTTTATCGCAGAGATCCCGTCTGCTCCTGCTTTGATTGCCGAGTATGCAATCTCCCCGATATCATCAACGTCTGGTGTGAGCTTCGGGAATAGAAGGGCATCCGTATGCTTCCTGATTCCTGTGATATATTCTTTCACCAATCCAGGTGATGATCCTATGGTTGCGCCGAAACCTTTCTTCGCATGCGGGCATGAGAAATTCAGTTCAAGGATGTCCGCGATACTTCCGAATCTCTTGACAAGTGTTATGTAATCTTCTATATTATCCGCCGAGAGCGAGATGTTGAGTATTGCACGCAATCCTTCTCTCTCCAGCATCCGGTATAGCTCATCGAATCCTTTCTCCATTCCAGGGTTTCTCAGGCCGACAGCATTACCGAAATTCCCCATGCTCTCTTCCACGATTATAGGTTCCCTGTTGCCTCTGTTCGGTCTGACCTGATAGCTCTTCGTAGTTATCATGTCGATATCGATGTTATCATCGACCCATCTTATCATAGCCGGCCTTGTGGTCAATATCCCTGAGACAGTCGTAAGCTTCAATCTTTCATTGGACATGATCCTCAGGATATCTTCTTTACTGCTTTTCATGTGGATCAGCTTCTTTTCGGGAATCCATGCTTCTCACCCCAGCCATACAGATCTTGCCGCCATTCAGTGAGCAAGCTCATCTCTTCATCCGTGATATACCCCGTCTGGTTCGCGATGCCAACAAGCGTATTGTAGTCGCTTAATGTGATCTTATCGCATCCTTGCTCTGAGAACATCTTATATGATTTATCAAAACCGTAGTCGAATATAGAGACGCAGGTATCTATGCTTCCTTCTGCTTCTCTGATCGCGTTGACCGCCTTAAGCGAGCTTTTGCCGGTAGAGATGAGATCCTCTATGAGAAGTGTCGTTCTTCCTCCGAGATCATCTTCCGTGTCAATCCCTTCTATCCTGTTCATGAGGCCATGATCTTTTGGTCTGTCTCTCACATACACGAAAGGTGCATCAAGCCGCTCAGCGAGCAAGGCGCCATAGGGTATGCCTGCTGTGGAAGTCCCGGCGACCACTTCAGGCTCAAACCCATTCTCTCTGATGACTTCCATGAATCCATCAATCACAAGTCTCCTGTATCCAGGATGGAACAGGAACTTCCTGTTGTCATTGTATATCGGCATATGGTATCCCGATGCCCATCTTGTGGGATTGATTGGATCCAGCCTGACCGCTCCTATCTCAAGAGCAGCTTCCGCTATACTTATTGAGATGTCATCTTCTGTCCTTGTTGTCTCTTCGTTCGCATGATCTTTCCTCATAGTTCCATCTAGTCTGTTATCTGATCGCATAGAAACACCTCAAAAAATATATCTGGAACGCTGAAGAGATTCAGAAAATCAAAGAACGTGGCCTGTCCTTTTTGATATGATATAAAAACAGGCACCAAAAAACATTCCATTAAAAATAAATATGAAACCGTGATGTATTTATTACTTTCGATATTCTTCAGAACCTTTCCATCATGTTGCTCTGCCATTCATACTCTGCTGAACGCTTCTTGCTCGCATAGGTCAGGCTGGCACTCATCCTGGACAGGTCCTCATTCTCCTCTATCGCTTTACGCCCCATCTCATCATTTGATGCTATCTGTATTATGCTGGAGATATCTTTCTTGTACTGACCCAGGATAGAGCTCTTTATGCTCTCCAGATCCTTGAGGCCTTCTGAAAGCGTGGACCCCAGCTCAGCAAGATCCCTTGTCGCCTCACAAGTGCTTGTTATGTCTCTTAATGTGTGCTGGTACATGCTGGTCTTCGCACCAAAGTCTTTCACTGTATATAGCAGCTCCTCGAAGATATCCATCTGTTTCTCAAGGATACTGGAACTCTGCTTGTATCCTATATCACAGATCGCGTTGATCCTGCTGTCCGAACTGACACGTCTTAATCTGCTCTTCGCATCACGTAACCCCTTTCTCGCATCCTTGAACCCCATAGGGTCCTCTCTCCTGTCAAGAGTCTCCACTTTCTCTTTCGCATCCACATAATCATCCATAGCCTCTTTATACTCTTCATCGATATCCTGTCTTCCAGA
>JBKGYM010000006.1:0-19325 GCA_046546115.1 Candidatus Woesearchaeota archaeon | reverse complement strand
CAACTATGATGAAGACTGTTATCTGCGCCTTTTTTCCTACCCTGTACACTTAATCACCTGAACTAAAGATATCTTTCTTATGAGTTTGTGCTTTATATATTTTTCTTAAATGATTTCAAGATGAGAGCAGGTGATATGGATGAGAACATGGATGAGAAGTACATCAAGACCGTTTTTTTGAAACAGCTGGAGTCTTTTTCTTTTCTGATGATGATCTTTTTCTGTCAGTTGCTGACTTTGAAGCTGTAGCGTTATCAGTTTTCTTGTTCTTACCATTCTTGCTACTCTGCGCTGTCTTTCTGGTCGATGTCAATGTCTTCTTGCTCTTCCCATCCTCCCTATAGCTTTTGAATAGCCGATCAAGCTTCTCAAGCTCGTATTTTATGTCCTTCAGCTCAAGATCGCTATCAGTGAGGTGTGTATCTATGTCCTTGAACTTCTTCATGAGCCTGCTGTTCTTCATGACTTTCTCCATCTCTGCCATCTTCTTGGAATAAGAAAGCTCTATCTTTTTCAGCTCAGCAGAATCATCTGACGAGCCATGTATCCTGCCATGCTTCTCTCTGATCTTGGCCTTATTCTCATGCAACTTTTTAGAATTATGATGATCCCTTGAATCTATATATTTTGAAGCGCTCTCAGGAAGAAGGTCGCTTTCACCGCAGACAGGACATGGTGAAGATAAACTCTCAACCTCAAAGACTTTCTTCGATAATGCGTTCTTACAAGAAGGATTATTGCATAGCGCTTTCATCTTCCTCACTCGAACTCCTGACAAGCAGGCTTATATCATTATACAATTCTTTTATCGACAGATGCAGAACTTTACGATCATTAGGGGAAAGTTCTGCTTCATGGAACTTCTCAACCAGACGATTGTAATTTGATTTAGCCTTATCGATGTCATTATTTATCGCCAATGTCCTGGTCTGATTCATCATCTGCTCTATCTTCATCCTTTCATCAGACAGACCTTGCGGCAAGGATTTCATATCATCACGTAATGGAACATCAATTGCAGGAGACTCATCAGCCTCATGGCTCTGCTTAGACATGAACAATTTGAACTCCCTGTTATCAAGCTCTTTCCTTTCCCTTATAAGATCAGTCTGCAGAGTGAGGAGGATGCTTTCTCGTTCATCAAGTTCAACCTGTCTCTTGTCAAGCTTCTTCTGCTTCGCCTCAAGCTCAGCCCTCTTATCCTCGAAAGAGGTCTTCGTCTCCTTATACTGCTTCTCTACTTCAGCAAGCTCCTTCTCAAGCTTCTCTTTCTTGACCTGCAGCTTAGAGACATCCTTGCTGAGCGCCTGTTTCGCAAGCTTCTCTTCTTTTGTAGCTGGCTCTTGCTTCTTTTCCTTTCCGTAGTCTTGGGCATCAGGATCCACAACCCTGCTATCCGCACTCTGGCCATGAGACATCTCCGCAGAGATAGCATCATCAAAGAAAGAGTTGGATGATTGGTCCTGATTATCTTCTGTCCTCTCACTATCTTGTATGGATTGTGCTTGATCAGCTGAAGACTGTGCATCACCTTGTGAGAGATCTGTAGGCTCTTTGGGTCTTACCTCAGCATCATCAGCTAATCCTTCACCTTTGCCACTCACAGCATTTCCTCCAAGCTGTTTAGATTTATCATCGTTTTCATCAGCATCAGGTTCATCCTTGAAGATACCCGAATCATCAGACTTCTTATCATCCGAAGATCTCTTATCTTTCTTATTCAAGAAATCTTTCGCTTTCTCTTTGATCCCTTCACTTTCATGCATAGAAGGTGACCCTTCATCTCCTTTCCTATTATCCACTTCGGTTTTCTTCACAGCATCAGGTTCTTCATCTGGCTTCTCCTTATCATCCCTACCCTTCTTACGTTTCTTGCTCTTCTTCGGCTTACTTCCAAAGAGTTTTGCGAAAAGCCCTTTCTTCTTCTTGCCCTGAAGCTTGTAGGAATTATCAGCTGCTGGCAGATCCTTTCTCTCTGAAGGTTCTGGAACATCTGTCCCATTATCAATATCAGATTCCATCTTCAGAGGCTTCTCTCGTTTGTGAGGTTCTTCCTTAGAGAATTCTCTGGGAACTGAATCAGGATGGGTATTAGTCTTCATATCTCCAGAAGAGTTTGATCCTGCCTTCTCTACAGGAGGAGGGACGCCAGATGAGCTTCTTTTACTCTTAGCCTTTGGAATATCTGCCATTGCTGTCTCTTCCTGCTCCAGGTCCTTGACATCTTTCTCCATGGATTTGAATTCTTTCAGCTCAGAAGGGCCGAGACTGTCAGATGCCTCAGCATCAAGCTGTTCTAAAGATTCATCAGCTCCAGGATGTGATGGTTCGCCTTGCTGTTTTGACAAGCCCGATGCCTCATCTGATTCATCTGGAGAAGTCATCTTATCATCAGATGCGCCTTTTCCATTGTCCTTGGTCTTTGTATCTTCTTTGCTATCACCAAAAACCTTACTGAAAAGGCCTTTCTTCTTTGAACCTTTATCTGCCTCATCATAACCTGGAAGAGGTGGTAACCCTAATGTCTTGTCCATGCTACTGTCGGGAGAATCGAATGTCGCAGTTGGCCCATGCTCTAATCTTTCAAGTCGCTCATGCATAGATGTTCCTGCTTCAAGATCAGAGATATCATTTGTAGAATGGCTCTTATGCCTTTTGGATCTTTGACTTCTAGTCTTAACCTGCGTCGAAGATTTTTTTCCTGGACTCTTCGGCGATCTTCTGCTCACCTGGGTTTTTTTAGCAGTTGATGACTTTGGGGAACTCCGTCCTGAAGATGAACTTTTTGAAGACTCACTCTTCTTAGAAGATTTTCGTTTTGGAGCAGTCTTTGATGACGAACGTCTCGTTGTCGCGGACTTTTTTGATGTGGATCCTGCTGACACAGTCTTCCTAGCCGATGATGAACGTGTTTTTGACTTATTGAGTGTTTTTCTGTTAGACGAAACGCTGCTTGATCCGGATGTGGATGTCTTCTTCGAAGAAGCTTTCCCTGCTGCTTTCTTATTAGCAGTTGAAGCGCTAGCAGAACTAGTCTTTCTAGGATTCTCTTCCTTCTTTTTCTTTGATACCGTCCTCTTTTTAGCTCTTGAAGCCTTAGAGGAAGAACTCGAAGATTTTTTCTTAGTGACCACCATGTCTTTCCTTACTGAAATTTCATTTATTAAATTTTGTCGTAACAATCAAATGACAACAACAAGATCCTGGCCGAAAAAGGAAGAGCCACCATAACCTTTATATATCCACTCAGCCACAGTAGACCCATGGGATCACTGACGCACTACATGAGAAAAGAGCTCATATTCTATATCAAGCAGGAATACGACAGAGGTGTTCCGCTCAGCAGAATCAGGAAGTCGCTCAAAGAAGGTGGTCATCACCAGAATCTTGTCAAGGAAGCCATGACAGCCCTGAAGAAGAATGATTACAATCTCATAAAAGCGCTTAACGAACCAATAAGGTCTGACCTTGATAAGGACCTGTATTTCAACATAATGAATTCTCTGATCAGGTATGCTGAACATCAGCTATCATCTGGCAAATCAGAGAAAGAGATCAGTAAGGTGCTTAACGATTATGGTCACTCGGATGACATCATAGATAAGGCATTGAAAGGTGCAAACAAAGAGATTCCAAGTCTCAGCAGGACGATGAGACGGATAGATATAGGGATGCTGATAGGTATTCTGTTGCTAATCTTGATAACCGCTGGCGGGACTAACAATCCCTTAGTACTGATAATCGGAGCATTCGTACCGGCATTGCTCACTGTTATAATCCTCAATGTACAATCCTTCGAGGGAGGCGGACAAAGCCTTATGTGGGCATATGCTCCCCTGTTCTCGATAATATACCTCATCCTCGGAGAGATGGGGATACTCAACGAAGGATACCAACATTTCAACATCGCGATGCTGAATATGGCCATCTCCCTGGGTTACACATATGTGAAAGCGTTAAGGAGCAGAGAGTTCCAGGGATACATGGAAGATCTCAAGGATATTGCAGCAACTGATTCTGATAAAGAAGCCGATAAGAGAGATAAGAAAAAAGGGAATGCTAAGAGCCACGAGAAAACAAGAAGATCAAAGAATGAACATAAGAAATGATCAAATGTCAGCCCATGGCCCTTCTCACATCAATGATCTCAACAGAAGCCACTTCTTCGAAATCAGAGATTTTCTTCTCTATATCCTCGGTAGATCCCTTGCTTTCATCCATGACGAAACTCAAGAGGATTGCCTTGAGGCCAAACGCCACCGGCTCGAATTCTTTTTTCCCGACTTCGCCTACCGAAGAGATAACCTCTTCAGCCCTGGCAGATAATGATTCTAAGTCCGTCTCAGGAGACTCAGGCATCAACTTCATAGTCACAACAACATTAGCCATACAATCACCTCAATAGAAAATCAGTTGGGGCCCTCGAAGCCACACATCTCGCATCTATATTTTGAAGCGAGCATCCTCGCCTGATGGGATCTTATGATGTCACCTTCACCGCAGTTTGGGCACTTGAACCTTACAGAACCATAATCATTAGAGATGTTCTGGCCCGTAGATACGCATCTATTCTCTCCTTCCATGTGAATACCTCAATCATGAGTGATAGCAGGTTATTTAAAAAGTTTCTCATTTGATCCATACACAGAAAAAACAAAAATGATAGCAGATATCACCACATATATTCGGTAAAGTCATTCCAAGAAAGGGAACGCCTGATACAATGCTTTACTGAGATCTTCATCATATTCCTTGCACTTCAGTGAATAGATCTCGTTTGCGATCACTTCAAGAGGAGCTTCCATCTCTTTCTCATCCCTTGCAAGCGGCAGGTTATATAAGGCAATCTCGAGATTATCCATATCCACACATACGTCATGCAATGCAGCATATGTCATCATACTACAGACAGAATCTCTGAGCTGCAACTCACTCATCCCTTTGAGTGAGTCTACATAATGATTGATACATCTTTTCTCCTCAACATCCGAGTCATACATAATATTGTCCATATCTCCTGTCTCTTTCATCATAATACCCCCTATATCCAATAACTGGAATCGTATGGGAAGGAGTGAAAATCTCATTATTAAGATTTCGGTACTATGACGCGTAAAAATCGCAGGCCTACAGAAAGACAATGAAGGTATAAAAGATAAAAAGAAGAATTAGAATAGTATGACTAAAAAACATGATCAGATGTAGCAGGTATGAAGAGATGATCCTCAATCCCGTTATCACGCAGACCAAATAATTTCCACATTAGCATATTATACGCGATCATGATCCCGTTGATAACAGTCGTGCCCTTATAGGTATCATGGTAGATTGTCTTTATGTCCACAGTAGAGCACCTGAGTCCATGCTTATAGATACGGGCCAGCATCTCTGATTCCATGGAATAGTCACTGGAATTCCAGCGTATATGACTATAAGCTTCCGCTGTGAACACCCTGAAGCCCGATTGGGTGTCTGTGACATCAACATGGAAGAGAAAAGAAGATATCTTATGGAGACCGTAATTCCCAAGTCTCATCATCAAAGGCATTGAAGAGTTCCATTTCCTGCAGCCGATGATGACATCATTGCCTTTCCTCATCTCCTCCAAGAATTCTGGAATCTCTGAAGGATCATGCTGCCCGTCAGAATCCATGACAACAATCACATCTGCACCTTTGCTCACAGCATAATCGCACCCTGTGCGCAGTGCAGCTCCCTTTCCAAGATTAGTCATGTGCCTCAAGACAGTAGCACCGGAAGCTGCCGCCACATCATATGTCTTGTCTGTGCTGCCATCATCAACAAAGATAACATCATCATAAGAGGATAGCACCTCTTTCAGGACTGAAGAAAGGCTTCCTTCCTCATTATGACCGGGTAGCACGACAAATATTTTTTCTGCTGATCCTCTTGTAGATCCCATTTTCATCCGATATGTAATCCATCATTGCTGTACTTGCACAGGCGAAGCTCCATCTTGTGATGGTTGAGGGGCCTGTTGCTCTGCGCCAGGCACTTCCATGTCTGATTCGAATTCTTCCGGCTCCTCGAAATCAAAATCTTCAAGCTCTTCGCCTATCTCATCAAAGAAGCTCTCCCAATCCACTTTCCATATGATGACTCTTCCGCCAGGGATCCCCCTCTCATCATATACTTTATCAAAATGGTCTGTACCAGCACCGTCATGGAAGAAAAGCCGGGTGAACATACTGGCAGTCTGCAAGGGGTCCATCAGGGCAATCTGATAACTGTCTCCAGATTCGATGAAAGTCATACCATAAGGTATCTGGCTATCATCAAACTCATTCTTCCTGAATCCTCCATCTTCTGCATGACTGACCGCAGCAGGAGTGGCATCCTGAGGAGCATTCTGCTGGCCTGATGCCATGATTTTGGCTGAGCCAGCAGTACTGTTGAACATTACATTAAGTTGTTGTGATCCCTGGATTGTGAGCCTGCAGAGGTGCATGTCATCCTCTTGATGTGAACATTGCTGCGGCTGCCCAAGATAACCAGGCCAAGGAGCTATCCATTCGTCGGGTTCCGTGGTCTGGATCTCATTATACACTTCTGTTGCCCTATTATCATCATAACTGTAATTCTCTGTCAGATGTTCCAGAGCCGGTCCCATATCCATTTTTTTCACATCAACATATTGCCTGGCCTTATGGAAATCCCATGAGCCAAAATGCCCCCATACTCCTCCTTTGCCGAGCATATCTTCAGAAGTTATGTAGAACACTTCAGGTGGTGCGCAATGCGTATGATCAACTACTTTTTCTGCTACATCTTCAGATACGCCTGCTTCAGTCATCATAGAGATTGCAGCACTTCTGTTTGTCCTGACAATATCGTCAATCATGTCAACAGATTCATAGCCATTGAGCGGTGAATCATTTTCCAACGCATCATAAGCCTCATCACGGCCGCAAGACATCATACGCAGCAGACCCACTGTAAGCAGCTCATCCTCTGTCAGCAACGACTTGCCCATCCAGTGAGCAGTCTTGCTATTCTGGGATCCACCATCAAAGAAGACAGGGCGTTCAGCGATGGCCTTGAACCAATGGCCAAAATCCCACCATGATCCAATGACTGCATCCTCTTCAGCAGTCTCTTTGATACCTTTAAGGCCATCAAACCACGCATCATTCATATGCGGAACATAGTTTCTCGCTGTCTCAGTCGAGGTATCAAGCATGCCGCCATCCAAAGACGAGAGGAAAAAAAGCCCTATGAACAGCACACTGACAAACACGGTTGTTGTTCGCCTGCCGAAACCATGAAGTCTCGAAGCGACGTCCGAGGTCTTTGAGCTCAATACTCCCATGAGTATTCCGAAACCCAGCGCAAAAGGCGGCACAATAAATATGTTGAACCTCACACCTCTGGTCGAGGCGAAGACCATGCTCACAAGCCATATAGTGATGATCGCCGCATAAGGCACGCGTAAATCCTTGATATCAGCATATGGGTAATAATAGAGGTTGAATATAGCTTTTCCGATGATAGGAAGAGCTAAAAGTGCAACAAAGACAAAGAAATTCCAGCTATCAGGATCCGCAAGAACGACCATATAATATATTATAGAAGCTCCCAGATAAGCCACTTCATGCCATGCATGTTCTCTTTTCCATACAACAAGCGTGAGGATACATCCGATGAATGCCAGAGAGAACATCAATGGACCATTGAAAGTGGAGACTATCTCACTATGCGCAGATGGATTCAGTTCTGCGACGGTCCTCATGACATTGGGCCAGATATCATATGTCGCTACATCTTTTATCTTTATCACACTCATAGGATATTCATAGAAGATCTTGACCACAGTATCGAAGCCGGCGATAATGCTTGCAAGGACAAGAGAACCAATAGTGAAACCTGTCATGGCAGCAATCTTCTTCCGGTTCTCTTTCGTCCTGAAGAAAGCGGTGAGACCCTTATTCCGTTTGAACGCCAATGCCATGAGCCATAACATATAAGCAAAAAGCGCCAAAAGGATGATGAGCAGTATGAACCACCAACCAGTCCAGGAAAATGCGAACAACACTGTCGTTAAGAGTGAGAGAACACCAAAAAGTGTTGCAGTCTTCCATGTGTTAGCATAGAGTGCCTCAATGAGGAACCATATTATGAACAAAGGTAGCACTATGTTGAATACATCTGTATCAAAAAATCCACCCATGGTCCTTGATATGAAAGAAGGATGTATCGCTACAATGAACGCTGCGATAGACCCTGCAACAATCCCTCCAAATTTCTTCGCGATAAAGAAAGCAGGTATCGCTGCCAAGGGAGCCAAGACAACCGTGAAATAAAATACGATCTGCATCAGACTGAGATCAGGGAAAAAATTACTGAGCATCATATAAGAATAAGCCCCTATGTATACATTTGTATCTGTATCGACAGATCTTGCACGATCTGTCATACCCAGAGGATAGAGCATCAGACGGTCCACTTCCTTTCCATCTATATTATCATCGCCTGGACCACCTCGTCTCACGATATTACGCGCCAGTCTATACCAATGATAAGGATCGATACCGGTCAAGTAAGTATTACCATCATCATCCTGCAGCTGTGATCTGAAGAACTCAGATGTCTGCTCAAGCTGCATCTCATACATCTCCCGATTATCCTCTATGAACTTATCCAGTTCTTCATCAACCATTGACTCCATATTCTGAGGCGGAAGGTTAGGATACTGTTGCTGCACCTCTTGAGTGATCTGCATCCTGAGTTGATTATTTATGCTATCGGCCGCCCATTGATCAGCCATGGGAACTCTGGCAGGTGCTGCTCTTATATATCCTGCCAAGAAGATTATGAATACCAATATTAGTATGGGAGCGATCTTTCCCATGAAAGAATATGTCTTTTCAAGTTTCTTGTAAGTCGAGTCTGGTGCTTGTCCAGAGATTATCTGTCCAATCTTGGAGAAGAGCGTCTGAGGAATGTCTTTCTCTGAATCCTCATTCCTTCCTGCATCAGATGATCCAGTGTCATCAGAGCCAGCATCTCTTTCTGTCGCAGACGCCTCATCTTCTGAAGAACTTTTTGAGTGAGAATCATACTCCTTATGATGATCTTTACCTTTCTTATCAATCGAAACCATAGACAACCTCCAATTGAGTTCTGGATAAAGCTCACATTTAAAAATTTTATCAAAGAAGATGTGACGAACCGAATAAGTACTGTTAAGTAGTATCAAATAGAAAAATTTAAATAATTGTTGTTACCTTGCAGTCGTATATCATAGTGAAGGTGAATATTATGTCAGACTATAATAACAGCGGTGAAGGAGAACATGTGGAAGATGCATACACGCATGGATCCACAGGATATACCGGATATAGAAGACCATACATGTCAAAGTTAGGCAGATGGGCCGCGATAGGGGCTGCCGCTGTGACCATCGCTGCAGGTTCTATGATGATAAGATCTTGTTCAAGTGAAGCTGCTAACCAGAGAGCGAGAGATGCAGAGAATGCATATCAGACAGAGGAAGCTGAACAACCAGATGGAAATTATAACCCTAGCGAAGAGAACGAAGAGAAAGATGAGAGGACATCGCCTGATCCTGAGAGGGAGGAGATAAATAATATAGATGATCTCCTCGCTGATGATAATCACTTCAAGAGAGATGGAGAATTGAACGTCACACTCAAATATCATGAAGATGGAAACATTGCCACGAGAGAACTCTATGGCCTAGGTGAGCAAGACATGGAAAAATTGTTCCAGTTCTATGAAGGCACTGGCACATTCTACAATGATGGCACTGCTGAGTTGGAGAGAGAGATAGACAGTTACAGGACAGTCTCTATGCCAGTCAGTGATGGTGAGCTCCATGTAGTGAATCCCGGATATGATTCTCAGGATAAATCAACGAATCTTGAGAAAATATTGGCGAGAAGAAGGACAGTAGAACTTGACGATGAAGGACAGATAGTCTCTGAGACAGAAGGCTACAGGCTTGATGATGAAGGACTAAGCGAGGGTATGCTTATCTTTGCAGATGATGACGAGAACATAACGGAGCTATCTAATGGGTTCTCTGAGTGGGATATCTCAGACACGAAGATCAGTGAAGAGAGCACATACAGCATGATGATCAGAAGACAGGACGAAGGATATAAGACAGTGATCTCCATCCCTCAAGATGGAAGAGGCGCAATCATACAGGCACAGGAAGATATAAGCATAACACCGAGTGTGGAAGCCACACGGATAGGGGGTGGCGACGAGACAGTGTTCAATGATTATGAACCAGAAGAAAGCAGGGAACCTAGCAGAACAGACGAGTCCTCACCCGAAAGAAGAAGAGATTCAAGGGACTCAGGAGACAGAGAATCAGGATTCAGTGATGACGCTCAAGGACCGACTGACAGGCCATCCGGAAGAGACAATACAGATGATGGCATGGGTGGAAGACCAAGCAGCAGTCCAAGAGAGATTACCGGAGACAGGGAGACAAGAGATAACTCCAGAGACCAGGGGAACGACAGACGTGAATCAGTTGACAGACGGGTCATAGAGAGATGATCAGAGATCAACATACATGATCCCACAAAGAACATACAAAGAACATAACATGGTAAAAGAGACAAAAAATCAAGGACAAGGGGTAATGGATATGCAGAATGATCTCAGGTTTTTCACAATAGGATTGGCGATGATGCTCATCGCTATGTCAATCCCATCATCTGCACAGAGCGAAGAGTTGGTGGAAGATGTCTTTGTCATGACAGTGGGCACTGAAGATGAGTACAGAAGCTCACCTGGAGAACCACATTATATAGATTCAGACATTGTCCTTAAGTCATTCCAGAGCACAGAAGAAGGCACGAACAGCATCAACTACGGCCCCATCCATGAACAGACAGACGTAAATGGACCGGAAGACCATGAGAATGCATTCACAAGTTTCCTGTTTGTCCCATCAGGTAGTCTTGTAAGATATAATAATGATGCAGATAATTATGTTGATGATACGGATGAGCTATATTTTGACCAGGGACTGCCAAAAGCGCTTTTTGATGATGAAGAAAGATACTTCGCATACGAAGAGCCAGAAGGATATGAGAATGAGGAGAACGGTTTTAGCACAGAATGTGACTTTGAAGTGGACGATGGACTTCCATACTACATGTGCTCTGTAGAAGATGATAAAGGTTACAGCATATCTTACTATCTCCTGCTTTCTCACATTGAAGGGGAAGGTGATCACCTCTATCCAGAAGTCATTGTGACAAATAAGCTCTGGCCAGAGGAAGAATATGATGATGACGATGAAGAAGATGACGATTCTGAAGATGACGATGAAGAAGATGATGATGAAGAAGAAGATGACGATGAAGAAGATGACAACTCAGAAGAAGATGACGATTCTGAAGATGACAACTCAGAAGAAGATGACGATTCTGAAGATGACGATGAAGAAGATGATGATGAAGAAGAGCGTGAATCGTATTCAGTTAACTATGATAGACTCCAAGCAAAAGATCAAAGATACAATCCAGGAGAAGAGATCGCTTTCAGGTTCAGTATAGAGAACAACGGAAAAGAACTTGATGATGCGAAAGCACATGTTATGCTATACGGTATTGACAACCATGAATACCGTAGATATACTATAGGACCATTTAATTTAATAAGAGATGATGATATCTCTGTAGAAAGACACATTGAAATTCCCGATGATATCGAGCCTGGAAGATACCAGATCAGAGTATCTTTAGGCGACGGGGATTACAGGATGGTGAAGCACAGAGATATCATCATCGGATGATCACATTTTTTTGATGTAATATATGTTTTAAAAAAGAACGGGGGAATGAAAAATGAAGAAGATAGGATTTTTGATGGTTTTCGTCGCAGTCTTTATGCTGCTATCTTCAGCTAGTGCCATTGCAGCACCCCTCCCCATCGACGTAGAGTATGTCGAAGTGGAAGGTGTAAGACTGGACCCGTCAAACCAGTCGGTGCTCAGGGAAGAGCTGAGAAGAGAAGATGACCTCAACGTCAGAGTAAGGATTTCAACACCAGATGAGATTGAAGACGCCAAAATCAGCGCTTTCATCAGCGGATACGAATTCGACACCATCAGTGATTCTGTAAGAGTCCATGAATTACAGGCTGGTAGAGCATTGACAAGAGATCTGGATATCCAGCTTCCATACAACATGGAAGAAGGAGAATACAAGCTCAGAGTAATGGTCTCTGACAAGGACAGTGAGACATTCGTACAAGAATATGATATTGCAGTAGGTCTTGATGAGAATGAAATCAGAATGAGTGATTTTGTTTTCCATCCTGGAGACATGGTCAAGCCTGGAGAAGCACTGTATGGTGTCGCCAGACTGAGGAATGTCGGAGATAATTATCAGGATGATGTAAAAGTGACACTCGATATTCCTGAATTAGGCATAAGTACCTCAGATTTCATGAATGAGATTGAGGCAGGTGAGTCTGAGACGTCTCCAGAACTTTACCTCAGGATTCCAGAAGATGCATCTGCAGGAACATATGATGCAGAAGTGACACTCAAGTATAACTATCAGTATACCGAGAGCAAGACCTACCAGATTGAAGTCATAGATGCTCCTGAAGAGAAAGAGAAGGAAGAAGGTACAGCAGTATCGGCGCCGAAAGAATCTCAGGAGATAAAGGCAGGCAGCTCAGGAAGTTATCCTGTGACAATAAGCAACCTCGGAAGCAACTCAAGGACATATGTACTGAACATAGATTCAGGAAGTGATTGGGCTGAATACAGTTTTGACCCATCCAACATGGTGGTCCTTGAAGGCGGTGAAGCAAAGACAGTATATGTCAAGATTGCACCTTATGAGGATGCTGAAGACGATAATGTCGCTCTGATGTCCATCACGGACGGAATTGATACCAAACAGGTTGCACTTCAAGCAGATGTGTCATCTGATGATGCAGAAGAACAGTCCGTGAGCGGTTTCAGGAGAGCTCTCGAGCTAGGCCTCATAGTACTCGTTGTACTTCTTGTGATTGTAGGGCTGGTGGTTGCATTCACCAGACTGACATCCAGTGAAGACGAATTTGAGGATGATGAGGACGAAAGCACACAGACTTATTACTGAGCCTGTGTGATTTTTTATTTTTTTTACTATTTTTTTATCAATCACAGCATTCATTCTTTTAATAGCATATTCTCTAGGTTTTGACAGAAAACCCGGATAGATGATTGAACCTGTATTTTTATCAAAACTTCTTAAAAAAAGAAAGTGGGGACGCGAGGATTCCATAAGCACAAAGTGTGTTGGTGCAGAAACAGAGTTTCTGCGAATGTTCAAAGCCGAAGCTACGCACTTTCAAAAAGAAAGTGGGGACGCGAGGATTTGAACCCCGATCTGCTGGTATCTCCCTGACAAAAAATCAATCATCGCTGCTGAGCAGCTCATCGCTCCAAAGACTGGAGCCAGCCATTCTGCCAGATTATACTACGCCCCCATCAAAGAGAACAGACACAAATAACTATATGTGATTTAAAAAGATTACTGAAAATCAGCTAAAAGATTCAAGACTCAATAAGAGGATGTAAGAAGGATCAGTATGTGATTCACCCAAGATTTGGGAACATGGCCTCGGATGGAATCAGTTAGCTGTTCTTGACTTTATGAGATTCTGGTTCTTTCCAGAACAATGGACGGTCAAAGTTATGCTCATGATTATCCTTGAGTAGTTTACCTCTCATATACTTGTAAACAATGGGTTTTCCTGTAGGGAGTTCCAGATGGGGGATATCATCATCAGAGATCCCGTCAAGATGCTTGATGATTGCTCGCAGGCTATTACCATGCGCTGATACCAAGACATTCTTCTTCTCTTTTACCACTGGCATTATCATCTTCTCAAAACAGGGGACGGAGCGTCTACACACATCCTTCAGACTCTCACCATGTGGAGGTCTCACAGAATAACTTCGACGCCACTTGAATACTTGCTCTTTTCCAAATCTTCTGCGTGCTTGGTCCTTATCCATACCTTGGAGATCACCATAGAATCTCTCATTCAACTTCTGATATTGATAGACAGGCACCTCATCCTTCTCTATGACATCAGGATGAAGATAATAACGCTTATGCTTTGAATCATCATGCACCATCACAGAAATACGCTTCTGTGAAGCCATGATAGAGAATAAGGTCTGATGAGCTCTTATAAGATTGGAAGTGAAAGCCACATCAAACTTGAGAGATTGCAGATCTTTTGCTGCCTGCATAGCTTCCAGGATCCCACGTTCAGAGAGAGGGACATCAACCCAACCTGTGAATTTGTTGGCCAGATTCCACATTGACTGACCATGTCGTACAAGAACAAGATATGACATAGATTATTCTCAGCGAAAGTGCTATATAAAACTAACGTTTGGCCAGAAACAGTAGCATCCCTAATCTACATCAGGAGACAATGGCAAAGTTTTATAAACAAAACGCTGTTTTTCATACTATGGCCCAAGATGATGAAGAATTCAAGGACATGGACGAAGACAAGAGCAAGAAACCGGTCCAGAATGATCAGCAGAATGATTATGTCAGGGTCCGCATGCCCAGAGGGAAACAGGTACTCGGGATTGTCGAGCAGAGATTGGGCGGAAGCAGAATGCGAGTGAGGTGTCTTGATGGTAACACACGTGTCTGCAGGATTCCAGGTAGGTTGAAGAGACGGCTCTGGATACGGGAAGGAGATACAATCCTGGTAGAACCATGGGAGATCTCGGGAGATGAACGCGGAGATGTCATCTTCAAATACAGATATAACCAAGTCAAGGTCCTTGACAAGAAAGGGCTTCTTGACGGAATAAAGAACGAAGACGAATTCTGAATGACTGCTATAGGTGCAAAAGACTTATAACCCATAATCACATAACTCTTCGCATGCGCATAGGCCATGATGCAGGAGTCGTCACACCGATAATGATATCTGCAATCATACTTACGCAGTTTGCTCTGGAAAGCGATATATCCGTCCTCATAGTTCAAGCTGCCACAATCTCTTTCACATGTTTTCTTGTCTTCACCTATGCATACACCAAATCAAATGGAAATTCTGAGATCATCCTGCTCAGAGTCACTCTTGCCATACTGTTCCTTGATTCCATAATTATCACCATATCCTCAATATCATCCGGGATCCTGATCTCGCTCATCCTGACATCTATGGGGATTGTGCTTTCTTTCCTTGACAGGAGAGACCAGAAGAATCATCAGAGAAGAGAAGGAGGAGGAACAAAAGATGATGATAGACCCAGATCAATAACGAGAAAAGAAGACATAGAGCGAGAGCTTGCAGATCCATGGAAAGAAGAACCCCACATCTTATACGATCCATACGAGCTAGAGAAATTTGACATATAAGCTATAACGATACATGAATCAACAGAACAAGATTCTCACCTATCTTTCCGTGCAGGACCAGAATCCTTTCTTGACGAAGAATTCTTCTTTTGAGACCCCTTTTCTGTAGAACCTTTCTTCCGATTTCTATTGTCCGTCTTACGACTCGTACTTGTCGAAGACTTCCTCTTTCTTGCCACTTGTGATGATTTATTGCCAGAAGATGAATTTTGTTCTTTCTGATCATGCTTCTTTGCTTTTGGATGTGATTTACGTTCCTTGACAAGGATTCCCCATATTATCATGATTGCGCCTGCAGTTATCGCAGCATCAGCAAAATTGAACGCAGGAAACCGCCATATGCTGATATGGAAATCAAGGACATCTATCACGGCTCCGTAGAAAAGCCTGTCGAAAAGGTTACCTAAAGCTCCACCGAACATGAGTGAAAGACCAATGCGCATGTATGGCTCTCTGGCGACCATGAACAGATACACAAGAAACAAGGAGATGACAATCGTAGTCACCGTGAAAAACAGATTAGCTTCCACAATACCTTTGAAGAAACCAAAAGCCACACCAGGATTCTTTGAGACAATCACATTGAAGAATGGTCCCAGGACACAGGGACATAAACCGATCGCGATATATTTCGAGACCCTGTCAATCGCAAATATGATAGCTGCAATCATGAACATCCTGCTAGATATGACATCAAGAAGAATAGAATGCAATGATAGATTGCTTCTCTTTCTTCTGCCCGGGTTCACAGTAGACATCGATATATTCCTCTTCAATTTGAATGGTCTCTATACTCTTAGGATGCCATCATTTAAAAAATGTTCTCCGTATCATCAATTTTCTGTGATCTTTCCTTATCGAGTTTTGTCTCTATTGAAGATAGACGATGGTCAAGATTCTGGATAGCTGTCCTTATCGCATCTAGCTTTGATAATATTATCTCCTGCTCTCTCGCATTCGTATTGTTCGCAGGGCCTGGAGAAGCATAACCATACTGTTGGTCTTGTGGTGGCTGCTGGCTCATCTCAGGATTGAATGGAGAATATCCTGGCTCATAGGACTGATCAGAAGCATCTCCGCCAGGAGCACCAAAATCAGACTGGCCGAACTGTGGATTCTGCTGGGCCACACCCTGCTGACTCCCCATGCTATCTTGAAAACTACCTGGTGAACCTCCCTGTTGCGAAGTGAATGGATCTTCCGATGGCTGCTGATGTCCTATATCTGAGGACTGTCCAGGCGATGGATCAAGATTATCCTTATCCTTCTTCTTCATGAAATCAAAAAATCCCATAGACTCATCTCCCATCCGCACATTTAACTATTTTTCTGTTTATCAGAACCCTTGCCTGCACGTTTCTTCTTTCCTTTTGAAGATTTTTCTGGGTTCTTCTTCTGGCTGATCTCTTCCTGTTTCGTATTTTCTCCTTTAGCTTCATCGATGTATGTCTCACGTGACTCCTTAAGGATATCATTTATCTTATCGCTCTGTGATTTCAATACCTGAAGCGAGCTCTCCACGGCTTCCTTATTCATGTCAAAGATATTCTTCTCTTTCTCAAGATCAGATTTCTGCCTGTGGATTGCCTGTTGTGCATTATCGATATCCTGCTTCCGGCCACTTAGAGCATGAAGCTCTTCTTCAAGCACATTCTTCTCATGCTGGAGCTGAATCTTCTCCTGGACAACATCAATCTTCTCATTGGAGAATTTTTCAGAACCCATCTTTATGACGCGTTGCTTCTCAGCAATGATACCAAGCTCCTTCTTATTGAGCTCTTCCTTTTTCTTACCCATCCTCTCTTCTTTGTTGAGAAGGCGTTCCATCTCCTTATTCATCAGAGCAAGCCGCGCCTTGACTTTCTCGAAACGTTCTTTGAGGTCTTTCTCCTTAATATCAAGATCCTTGAGCTCTTTCTGATATTGGTGATTCCTTTTTGCAAGTCTCTCCTCAATCTCTTTAAGTTCACTTATCTTCTGGTCAATGAGACGCTTCTCCTCAAGAAGCTCTTCTTGCCGGGTTTTCAGGCCTCCTTTCTTCTCATCAATCACTGGAAGCTGTCTTTCCATGATACGACGTGTCTTTGTCATGAAATCGCTGAGTTCTTTTATCCTTCCCTGAAGCCTACGTTTCTGTTTCTCAAGGGTATTCTCCTTGTGCTGATAATGTTCTTTCTGATGTTCAAGAGAATGCTGCTTTCTCTCCAGTGAATCATATCCACTTATACTGAATCTCCTCTTGTTCAATGCGACAGTGGTCACTGAGACTATGACAAGAAAGATTGCAAGGGCAAAAATACCAAAGACAGTGGTAGAGGTGAAATATCTCTCGATCTTCTCTCTGGTCTTTTCTAGAGCACTAGGATCATCATAGAGTGAGTATATCATCCCTGTCAAATTCTCATCAGATACAAATGATCTCTCGGTATCCGTCACATCATAATAGAGAGATGTGTTGAACATATAATCATCTGCACTGAAATTCAAGCCCGCTGCAGATATCCTGAAGCTTGATAATTCTCCTTCCTCGCCTGGTTCAAGCATCTCCTGAGTTCCATTCAGAGCGCCTGTGAAGAAGACATCATCATGGAGGTTGTGCTCTACACTGATATCCTCAACATCCACATCTGCAATATTCTTGACATAGGTTGTCAACTCATAAGATCCTTCGTCCACAGGCTCAATCTCGTTACGGACAACTGCTTCTTGAGAAGGGACAGAATGATAAGATACTGAAGCGTTTCTTTGTTTCTCTTCGCCAAAATCATTCTCGTAGGTCACAGAAGCATTTATCTGTCTCTCCGCTTTATCAGATGAAGCAAGAGCAAGAAAAGGAATATTCGATATTGTATGTGTCTCATCAGGGGAAAGCGACTCAAGAGAACGGCTATCTGAGTGGCCATCGGCTGTGAAAGTGATATTCAGGTTATTGAACTCTAAAGAGTCATCAGTATTGGTCAGAGTTATGTTATATTCATGCCATCTGCTGGAGTTGAACTGCTCACCATCTTTAACGCTCAGATTCACCAGGATATCTCTGGACAAGACTTCTAAAGGGAATCTATACCTAAAAGACCGCTCTTCAGATTGATCATCAGATGTATCATTGAAAGACATCTCTAATGGCAAGACATGAGTTCCGGATGAAGAAGGGTCTAATTTCATCGAGAATGTTTTGCTCCGATCGTACCCTAGCCGCCCTGACCAGAAAAGATTTTTGGAAGTCGCTGCAACAAATCCGTCATGGGAGACAAGTCCAGGGAGCTTCGATAATGGGAAGGCGACCTTATTGAATGTTACATTATTCTGGTCTCCATCGCCAAAAGTATTTGTAAGATTAAAGAACACCTGGAACGGCGTTCCCAAATAAAGGTCCTCTGGCTCAGTATGCATATCTAAAGAGAATGCTTCCTCTGCACTGAATTCGATTGTCTGATACAGCCTTTCAACATTCACATAATTATCATATATCAACTCTGCATCAATACTGTCTGCAGAGGTCGCATTGCTATGCAGGAATTCTATGGTGACTGTATGTGTCTCATCACTTGGAAGATTACCCTCCCATTGGATCTGGTCTCCTTGGAGTTCACCACCATCTATGTATTCGACATGTATGGACTCGGGAATACTGATGTCCAAAGTGGTCTCCTTGGAATCCATCTTGCCCTCATTAGTGATATTGGCAGTGAAAGTGTTGACCTCTCCGACAAGACTCTCATCAGAATCTATAGATGTCTCAAAAGTCAGATAAGGAACACGTGTGAACATTGTCGCATATATTGTAGAGCCAGAAGCACGCTCAAAACACAATTCTATCAGATCAATATCCTTACAGGAATCTAATGGTATGATAGCATAATGTTCACTATCACTATCATCGACAAAAATATCCTCACCGTCTGCATCAAGCACAAAATTCAGTGAATA
>JBKGYM010000005.1:0-20086 GCA_046546115.1 Candidatus Woesearchaeota archaeon | reverse complement strand
GCATCCCTGATGTCATAGATAATATGAGGTCGTATAGGCAAGTGCATTGTGCATATGTGGAATGTTTGATGTCTGACGAGACCACAAGGAACTGTGTCGCGAACAAGGGCGACACATTATGCAGGAAAGCCGTAGGTCCTCTTTTTGAATTAGTGGGCCCATTGAGGATTTTGGGTTCTTTCCAGACATTCCTTGTGAATCTCATGGAGGATCTGCCCGATATGATGCTTGAGACCGCATATGGAGAGATGTGTGACATCATGGGTACTGGAGGTGCATCGCCAGAATCATGTGTGATCCCTCAGAAAGGCTGGGTGCATCTTCTTGCATGCCAGATTCCGAAGACAGTGTTTGATGCTGTAGATACGTATGAGAATGTTGAGCAGTTCCTAAATACCACATATCATTTCACTGTCAATATACAGGAGGATCCTGCTAGCACATTAGGATGGGAGAAAGACTTATGTGAAGAAGTGTTAGAAAAAGAATCGATTGTAGATGAGGAGATTGAAGACTGTGTGTGTGATATTGAGGATAGCAGCGATTTTGATCTTGGAGCTCCCCAGGATGCTTTTTCAGAAAATATTTTGCATGAGTATGAATGAATTCATTTGGTGATGAGATGAGGAACAGACAGAAAGGCCAGGTTTCAATGATGATTCTTGCAGGCTTAGCCATACTTATTGTAGCAGTCACTGGGATATATTATGCTGTGGAGAACGCTGAGATTGATGATTCTAGTCTGGTTGACTATACTCGTGGTGATTCCGAAACCACGCCCGTCGAGAGCCTGATCTTGGGCTGTATGGAGGAGACTGCTGAAGATGCCGTGAGACTCATCTCTCGTAATGGTGGATATATCGCGCCGAAAGATGATTATGCAGTGCGTCCTTCAATCGAAGAGACAGAGATGATCACCAGAGGGCCCAATGATCTACCATATTGGTATCTGTTTGATGATGAGGAGGCTAGATTCAAATCACATGCGCCTGTTCTGAGAGAAGATGAGGGCGAAAAATCCATAGAACTGCAGATGGAGGAATATATTGATGAGAATATCGTGACCTGTTTCAATGGTTTCAGGGGATTCAACGATAGGTTTGAGATTGATCATGAGGATCCTGAGTCTGATGTAGTCATCTCTCTTGATACCATCTCCATAAATCTTGATATGCCAACGGATGTGGAATCCCTGGCTGATGATTCTTCTCATAAGTTTGAGGAGTATAATATAGAGCTTGATGCCAGGCTTGGACGTCTTCATACGTTTGCTTCAGATATTGCTGACACACAGTCAGAGTTCGGTTTCATCGAAAGGCCAGTCCTCGAGATGTTATCTATGCACAGTGGACTTGATAGACCATTGCCTCCATTCTATGATATAGAGATGTTCAGTCCCGGTGCAGGAGAATTCTGGAATCTTTATGAGGTATATGATTACATAAGAAGAAAGATCTTGCCTCACACTTCATCCTTGCAGATCCTATATAGCGGAAATTATGATATACCTTCTGATACGCCCGGTATTGATACTGCAAGCTTTGAGGAGATAGCAACCCAAGACTTGTCTGCACCTTCGCTGGATCAATACGCTGATATGAGTGTGGATTTCTATTATCCATCATCGAAAGAGCCTTACATAAGCGTGGGATCTGATGAACCTCTTCTGACCGCGGACAGTGGCAAAGTTGATGATATGGGCATTATCACAGACATGTTGAGTGTTGTGGTGAGAAGGTATAGGTTTGATTATGATATAACATATCCTGTAATTGTCAGAGTATGTGAGGACGAGTCATTCAATCAGGATGGTTTATGCTTCTATATGGCCATGGAAGCCAATATAAGGAATAATGAGATATTCTTCCCACTCTCAAGAGGACTCATCACTTCTCCTCTCCATTCACAAGATGGTTCTTCTATAGATTTTGATGATAGGGATATGTTTGTCGATAGGACTGTTGAATTCGAGGTATATGATAGAATGACGGGAGAGCCTATCGATGGTGTGGATCTTTCTTATTTCTGTGGCTCGAAGGATTATATAGACACCATTGAAGCTGTTGATGGTGTCAGCAGATTCAATGGCCGTCTGCCTTTCTGTGCAGCCGGAGGCAAGATTATACTTGAACACCCAGATTATCATCATGTGATAGAAGAATGGAATAATCGTGAAGGAGATGAGAAAGTCACTCTGGTAGACAAAAAGATGATGCCCCTGAAAGAAGTGGAGTTCAGAGCTGTGCTTAAGAATCCTGTCACAGGTATTGTGAAGAATATGACAGAACAGGATCAGATTCTCATAGACATACAGAGAAAGAAGCAAGATCCGCTAGAGAGAAATGTCCCGCTTGTCACCTCTTATGTTTTGGGAGAAGGGGGAACAGGAGAAGATTTTGAAGACACGATAGCTTCTTCACTGAGAGAATCGAATTCAAGCGTATCTGGACCTGCCTTCGAATCAATACTTGAATATCAAGCGGAGGTGGAAGAGTTGAGCGATGATGGGTTGAATGTTGATCAGTCGTTTGAGCTTGTGCCTGGTGAGTATGAGATCAAGTTGACTCATATGATCCATGGTGATCCAGCAGTCCATATTCCAGAGGACAAGATAGAAGAAGGATGGGGGCCTTGGAAAGTCACTGAAACATTGCCCGAGATCAACATGCCGGTCTGGGTGAATAGCATCATAACTTTTGATTTTGAGATAGGCCAAGAGATCTATGACGCTGACATGGTGACATTCCATGTACCCGAAGTCTCGCCACCATCTGATTATGGTGAACTGGAAGACTTTGATTCAGACCCAGGAGTCAACATCAATAGGTTCCTTCCGGAGATTGAGGTGTCTGACGATGAGTGACAAGAAAGATGATGGCTTTGTATCAAAACATACAGATGCTCTGATAGATTCATTGACTTCTTTGGATTTCAACAATCTGATATCTATCTTGTGTGATGTGGGGATATTTGTGTCTTGGCTGATCTCAGCTCTGGTCTTCAATAATTTCATGGCACTTGCATTCTCTGATTTTGATTCTCTTGTCTTGGACATGGTCAGGTCGGGAATGTCCTTTGGGGAGATGTCTTTGTTCTTCTTCTACTTGTTCATGATGCTGCTCAGTCTTCTCCTGTTTGTTTTACTCTCATCATTATTGCTTGGTTATTCCTGGAGCAGGCTTGCTAGAAAAAGATTCAACCTCTCCTTGTTATGGGCTTTCTTCAAGCAGAATCTATTATATGGAATCATAGGGCTCGTGTCTATATATCTCATCTATAATATTTTTGTGGACCCGGTATGGCAGATCATCATATTCTTCTTCACTCTCGTATATCTCTGGCTTATCCCGATAATCCACATACGCATTGTGACACGGAAAGACGGAAAGAGAAGCACCAATATCCTCAAAGCATTCAATCTGTTCAGGAAAAATTTACATCACTTTGTTGTCGCAGGCATAATCACATTCATAATCATGAATATAATAACATTGCCTGTCTTATTGAACCCGGGTGCATCATCTGTTGGTATGAACATCCTATTCAGCATACTTGGGCTGGCGGCCATCTCATGGGCCAAGACTTATTTTATAGAGATAATGAGGTTTGTTGAAAAATGAAGACATCTGTCATAATGCTGTTGCTGGTGAGTCTGCTCATAGTTATCCCTGCTTCCTTTGCTGAGATGACTGAATATGTCGTGATTGGATATGACGGGCCTGAACGGACCGCTACTTGTGCTGATCCTGGTTATTCTGGATTAGACGTTGAAGCAAGGATGATCGGGGATGAAGAGAAGTGTGTCTATACATGTAATTATAAGGCTACTGACCATCATGATTTAGATATCGGCGTGCCTAATGTTCCGACAGGACATACATTCAATCTGGATCCGGGCACAAGCCTATCAGATACTCGGATACGTGATGAGTGTTGTGGTGGAGATGAAAGTGTGTGTTTCCAAGTAGATGAATGTTATTATCATCCTGAACCTTCGACCTGTAGTAATGATGTTGTTGAGGCAGATTTTGATTGTTCATGCAAGATACGTTTCTTTGATCTGGATGGTAACCTAGAGAGAGAGACTGAGTTGACTAGTTGTGAACTCTGTGAGCAATTCCAAGAGACATGCACTGATGACTACGAGCATACAGTGGTGGATGGAGTTGTTGAGTGTAGAGAAGAGGCGTCTGTAGAATATGATTGTTCATGTCCTGGTGAGCCAGTGGCACCAGGAGAAGATATTGAGTGTTCTATCACTTCTGAAGGAGAGTCTGTTGAATCTTTCACCCATACTGCAGATGATTCAGGTAGCTTCACAGAAGAGTATGAAGGTCAATCTGTCGATTGCAGCTATGACGTTGATGATTCTTCAGAAGATGATGAGGAGATTGAGAAAGAAGGAGAATTATCCTGTCGGTGCAATGTCGCATCATCAGACCATTTCTTATGCACAATATATGAGGAGATCCACTGGGATGATGATGTCATGAGAAGATCTATAGATCAGAAGACCATACCTTTCCCAGACCATCATGGAGATACAGTCTATGAGACTCTCACTACAGATGGAGGCCGTTCTGTTGAGTGTCCTATGGATGTTCCGTATGGTTGTGATATATCTGATGATCAGAAAGGTGATGGAGTTTGTTATACTGGATGCAGATCCTGGGAGGATCCTGACTGTGATTATGGACGTTATCTTGGCAGGGGTATAAATGCCCTCCTCCAAGGTTTTGATCTGCCTACTTATCAAGAGAGCTGGAATGAACTCCTCGAGGGCAATAATATACTTGGCGCGATATATACTGGGGCACAGAACATACCGTTCACACCAGAATGGTTCACTAGCCAGGTTTGTAGTGCCAACATGGATGTTGATGATGAGACTGCCTGTGAACTAGTGGGCCTGGATGGTGATGACTGCGTTGAGGAAGGGGATCAATGGGATGGTTCTGATATCTTCTCTGACGAGCCAGCCATATCAATCGTAGCACGTGATACAGGGGATGATGCTTCTGATTATGTTGTGAGATGGGTGGTCACAGGGATAAGTGATGCAGAGATGCAAGTCTTCCTTACGGATATAGAAGATGCTCAAGCTTTTCAGGATTATGATAAGCTTAATTCTGAAAGAGCAGTCATATACCCTGCTCAAGATGGCTTTGGAGAATTGAATTCTGCGTTATATGAATATAACACTTCTCGCACATACAATAGTGTCTGTATCTTGTTCGACTCTAATGATCCTGACGTCAAAGATGAGCTGATGGAAGAACATCTTGAGACCACCGGTGAACCTTTCGCATGCAGATACATAGCTGATTGATATGTATGAGGATATAAGACAGTCCGCGGAAGAGTATTTCAGACAAGGTTATAGACTTAGTTCTATAAAGAAGACCATCGAAGATAGTTATGGTCCTAAGGTTGCCTCAGAGGTCATCTCCAACATATTGCAGGACAAGTCAGTTCCACTTTTCCCTTATGTCAAAAATCTTCGTGAAAGTGGTTATGGTGATGGGCAGATACGCTCTATCTTCTTGGAGAAGGGATATGATCCTGATATAGTAGAATATATAATATCTCCTCCTAGGGGAAGTCACTCTTCAACTACAATCAAGATTTTTGGCGCAGCATTATCATTGATGGCTTTCATTGCATTATTCTTCTTTTTCATCCCACATGGATTTGAGTTCTCTGGTGAGACCACGGATCCCGTTTCAGACCAGACAACAGACACAGGGTCTGCTGAGCTCACTGCTGACCTTGTAGAGGATGCTGAGGCACCAGGATCAGAGGCAGTCATCAGGTTGATGCTGGATACTTCTGATGAGGCTTCTGAGACATTGTCATTCACTCTGAAGGATGAACATGGTTATTTTATAGAGGATTATGATGTTGATGTTACACCAGGTGTTCAAGCAGAAAAAAGTATTATGTTGCCCGAGCTCATGGATGGAGAATATGTTATAGAGGTGGAATCAGCTAGATATGGTCTGAAAAAGACCTTGGATCTGACTGTAACGGAACAATCTGATATTGACGAGACCCAGCGTGAAGAAGTTAATAGGACACCGGATGATGAGGAAGAAGATGACGATGGCAAGTCACCCCTGGAAGAGGATACTGATGATTATCCCTCGAATGTCACTGAAGAGATGGAAGAAGGTGTGGCTTCAATGATCGGCGAGACACCTACAAACATACTCACAGAGGAACAGATCTACCATAATGCCCGCCAGATGCCATTGCATCAAGCACTGGAATACTGTCAGGACTATCCACAGGAGATCGCTGAACTATGTATAGAACAAGCCAGGGATGTTTCTGAATCAAAGGATGAGGATTGTGAGAATGTCACTGTCTTTGGTGATGAGATCTGTGTCTCTGAGCCTACAGAGGATGAGCAGAAGGACTCTTACTGTGATTATATCGATCACAATGCTTCAAAGGAGACATGTTTTATGATCTCTCAAGAATATGATGGTGTAGTTGACATCATAAATGACTCTGAGATGGGGCTTAACTTCTCGCTTGTTGTCTTATCAGATGGGGAACATAGGCAGATTGATTTTGCTGACCCTGAAGATGAAGATGATGAAGAGGATTGATGGCCATATTTTTATATAAGAAGACTTCATCTATTTTCATGTCTGTCCTTAAACAGAAGCTCTTGATATCTCTCAAGAACACATTGCCGACTTACATACTGATATCCCTGTTCACATTACTTTTCCTTTTTCCGGGCAGGACAATGATGACTTTTTCAAGATTTGGTGATGATCTTCTTGCTAAGTTCTTTTTCTCTCTTGCGTTTAATCTGCTCTATCTTGTACCACAATTTTCAGGTGTATTTTTTGGGCTTCATTTCCTGAAGCGCAGAGGGACCGCTAAGATAGATCCAATCAAAGCAAAATGGTTCTTGAGACTCCCTGCACCAATTTCTGTAGTTATGACAGCGATCCTGATTCTCTTATACTTCTGGTTAGGTTTCTTTCCTTCGGATCTGGATCTCAAAAAGCTCTATATACTCTTCATCATAGTAATCCTTATCAATCTCTTATTCTCTCTGGTGATGACTATTAACATATATGCTATGTTGAATCGCAAGATACGTATGAAAGGTGTGAAATGATGAAGATTGATGAGATTGCCGGCAAGATTCCTGATGCAGCCTTTGATATGATATCTGGGAAGATAACTGAGTTCAGACCAGCGCAAGAAAAAGCGATAGATGCCGGGCTGTTTGATGGCAGGAACCTTCTCATATGTACTCCTACAGCTTCAGGCAAAACACTGGTGGCCGAGTTGGCATTCCTCTCATCTCTCAAAGAGAGGCAAGGCAAGACGATATATATAGTTCCTCTGAAAGCTCTGGCTGCTGAGAAATACAAGGAGTTCTCTGCGCGTTATTCATCTGTAGCCAGGATAGGCTTGTCCATCGGTAATACTGATTCACCTGAAGGCTATCTGGACAAGTATGATATCATCTTCACCACTTCAGAAAAGTTCGATTCTCTTATAAGACATCATACTCCTTGGCTCAATAAAGTCACTACTTTAGTTGTTGACGAGATACATCTCCTCAATGATCCATCAAGAGGTCCAACATTAGAGGTGATCCTCACGCTTCTGAGAAAGATATTACCGGATATGCATCTCATCGGACTCAGTGCTACAATAGGCAATCCGGAAGAATTGGCTTCATGGCTTGATGCCAAGCTCATAATCGATCATTGGAGGCCTGTCAGGCTCTATCAGGCAGTCTACAGGGATGGTGAAATAAATTATCATTAACTTAATTGAACATCTTGTTCGGGAATTCTGCTGCATCGCCCAGTTCTTCTTCAATCCTTATCAGCTGATTATATTTTGAAGTCCTGTCTGACCTGCAGGGCGCTCCCAATTTGATCTGTCCGGAACCTAATGCAACAGAAAGGTCTGCTATGAAAGGGTCTTCGCTTTCTCCAGAGCGATGGGATACCATCACTTTCCAGCCATTAGACATACAGATTTCTGCAGCATTGATAGCTTCTGTCAATGTGCCGATCTGGTTGACTTTCAGCAATAAAGCATTGCAAAGATTCTTCTCTATGCTTTCTGTAATCCGTTTCACATTGGTGACTAGCAGGTCGTCTCCTACAACCTGAAAATTATTTTCCCATCCATGTTTTTTCATAAAAGCCTGATATGCCTCGAAATCATCCTGATCGAAAGGATCTTCGATGGATATGATGGGATATCTCCTCATCAACCGTTCATAATATTCTCCCATCTTCTTCCCTGTAAGGCCTCTTCTCATATATTTACCTTCTTTGTAGAATTCCGAAGATGCTGGATCCATAGCTATTTTCACCTTTTTGGAGTATCCTGATCTGGATATTGCCTCTACTATCAGGTCCAGAGCCTGCTCTGCATTGCTGAGGTTAGGTGCGAATCCCCCTTCATCACCCACGTTCGATGCAGATTTGCCGTATTTCTTTGTGATGATGACTTTCAGTTCATGATATATCTCAGCAACCATCTGCACAGCTTCCTTGAAAGTCCTGGCTTTGATTGGTGCTATCATAAACTCCTGCATCTCGAGCTTTCCACCTGCATGCTCACCACCATTGATGATGTTGCAGAAAGGGATAGGAAGCTTGCTTGATTTTCCGAGATACTTATAGAGTGGTAAACCTCTCTCCTTGGCGCCGGCTCTGGCGGCAGCCATGCTCACTCCGAGTATAGCATTTGCGCCTAATCTTTTCTTGTTGAAAGTGCCATCCAATTCAATCATGGTCTGGTCTATACCGGTAAGATTGAATACATCCTTGTCTTTGAGTTTCGGTCCAATGACTTGATTGATATTCTTCACAGCTTTAGTCACTGCTTTCCCATGGAATGCTTTTGTCTTATCCCTTAATTCGTGTGCTTCGTATATCCCTGTGGACGCACCGCTTGGCACAATGGCTCTGCCATAACAATCTCTTGTATGGACTTCTGCCTCCACTGTCGGATTTCCTCTTGAATCTAAAATCTGTCTTGCCTTTATGTCTGTTATTCTTGCTATGATGATCACCTTTCTCTTTCTCTTGTCATCTGATATTGTCTCATATATAAAACTTGATGAAAAAGAGGTTTTCTGCAGTATGGGAAAATATATAAAAACACCACCCATCCTTACACTCATGGCTCGTAAAGGTGAGGAAGATAAGGATTCAGTTGACATAGCGGATGATCCGTACAAGAAGACCAATCTTCACAAAGAAAAGAAGAAATTTGAGAAAGAATCGAAGGATTATCCAGTCTTGGGAGAAGACAATGAAAGTTTTATCGTAGACACCAAACAGCCAAATCTTCTTTCACGTCTGGCTCCCGGACAAAAATTCAAGAAGAAGGTTTTTTCTGCTTTTCAGCCTATAAAAGCTCTTGAGGAGAATATCCTGCCTTTCAAGAAGAAAGAGTCTGATGTTGACTCATCTGTCCCAGAATCCACAGAATCGAAAGAAGATGATAAGTTCTTCATGCAAGGAGAGGATGAAGCTCCAGATGATGATGATTTCATCCTGGATGGTTTTGAGGGCGTCTATAAGAGAGACGGGTTTGACTGGAGAAAGATTGCGAAGGCTGCTTCAAAGGTGGGTTATCTCCTGCTGGCCATCATCTTGATATTCATGCTGGGTTTCTTTGCGTCAAAGGTATTGGATACTGATCAAGGCGGGCCATGTCCTTATGAATGTTGTGTTGATGATGCAGATTATGAAGATAAGCTTTGTCCTGGGCTTTCGGAGTGTGAAGATGGTGAATGTATCAAGCCAGCTTGTCCAGAGGATTTTGAATGTTGTCCAGGAACATTATATGAGGAGCGTCCCTGTGAAGATGAGCACAGTTATTGTAGCCAGGATTTCGAATGCCTGAAGAAGCAATGTCCTTATGAATGTTGTACTGCTTCATCTGGTTATATAGAGAAGGATTGCGTGAACGGAGGAAACTGCATAAACAATGAATGTTATCTTGATCCTTGCCCGCATGAATGCTGCATAGATGAACTTGATCATGATGACAAATCGTGTACTCAAGGTGAAGTGTGCAGAGACAATGAATGCATACCAAGATATATTGATATCACTCAGAAGATAGTCAGCTATTTCTCTCTATTATTGAACCTGATAATCTGAAAGCAGAAAAAATAAATGAAAAGTTATTCTGTTTATACTCCCTTCACTTCTGTCTCAAGCTCTTTTATCCTTTCTTTCAGGCTTTCAATTGTCCTGGTATTATCTTGTTGATTCATCAATGAGCCACATTCTGGACATTTGAAGCTATAGAACATCGCTTTGTCAAGAGGAAGTCTTGAACATAGATTCGGACATATGAAAAAACCGTTGACATTTTCCTCTTCCTTTTCAAGCCTCTCTTTCATCGATTCAATCTGATTAACTTGCATCTTTGCCTGTATACTCAATACAGCCTTGAGATTCAGTGTCCAGTAGCTTATGTACCATCCTTTTAGCTTGTCTTTCTTCCTGATGTATGTGACAAGATTGTGAGTATGGAGTCGGTATAACATATTCCTTATCCTGTTCACTTCCATATTCAGAGCTTCAGCTATCCTGAATTCAGAGATGTTCCTCTTCTCTTTCAGGTATTCTACAACAGGTATGACATCATCGCCCACAACCTGTGTTATGATATCATGAACCAGTTTATTCGTAAGTTTAGTCTTCATATTCATACCCCCGTATGTTACAACAATACAATTCTGGAAACTTGACTATTTAAATTTTTCGTTTTTGTGACTATTTTCGAGTGGATACACAAAATCCCTTGTGTGGCCATAACTTGAGCAAAGATAACCATTTTTGAGCTCACTCTTTTAAATTATTTTTGTTTAAACAGGAATCAGATCCGGATTAAATCTAAAGAAAAATGTATGTGGTAATCTTCTTTAGACCAGATTAGCTTTACTCAAGTCAATGAGATTGACTATGCCCTGTCATATTTTGATTGGTATCTGGTCATGGCGAGAGTCCTGCTTTGTTCATTCACACAGGAAACAAGGATAGATGTCAAGAATGTTAAAAATGGGCCTGCCCGGATTTGAACCGAGGACCTTCGCCAAGTCAAGGCGACGTCATAGCCACTAGACCACAGGCCCATAACTTTAAGTGATTCTTGTCTTATTTAAAAAGGTTATTCTCTGGCAGCTTAACTTTTAAAAATATTTATATATGAAGAATACATAGGAAAGGAAGGGGCGATGGCAGAGAAAAAAAATTCTACGATGCTGGAGAAGTTTTTCCTTATACTATTTTTCCTTATACTCTTCTACCTCTCTTATCTTGTGTTCAAACCTTTTCTTATCACCATCATGACGGCTGGTGTGCTGGCTTATATCACTTATCCTCTCTACAAGCGACTTTTGAGTTTTGTGAGGATGAGGTATCTCGCAGCATTCATCATGACGCTCTTTGTCTTTGTGGTTGTTGCTGCACCAATATCCATTGTTGGCACTCATATCTGGAATGAAGCTGTTGAAGGTTTTGGTACGCTTGTAGGATTTGCAGATGAGCTTCTTGAAGAAGGGGGGTGTGAGGGCAGTGACAGTTCAATCTGTGTCTTTGCTAATCAGGTTGTAACCCTTTATCAGAGTGAATTCTTCGATAGGTTCATTCAGGATAACATACCTGATTTCTCCCTGGTGTCCTCTGGTCAAGGCCTTATTTTCTCGGTGACAGGGTTCATCTTCCACTTCTTCATAACCTTCTTTGCCATGTTTTTCTTCTTTGCCGATGGAGATTCTATAGCCAAGGGGCTGAAAGGAGCAATCCCTCTGAAGAAGGACTACAAGGATATGATAATAAACAGGTTCAAAAGCATTACCTCAGGAGTGATATATGGCCAGTTGATGACTTCCTTGATACAAGGATTGCTCGCAGGGATAGGTTTCTATATCTTTGATATCGGTTCGCCTGTGCTTTTCGGACTCCTCACAGCTTTCACTTCGATGTTCCCGATCATAGGGGCTGCAGGTGTATGGTTGCCTGCTGCGATCGTGAAGATATCTTACTCTTTTGCGATTGAGGACATACCTGCTGTCTGGATGGTTGTTGGTTTTGTGATTTATGGCACTTTGATAGTATCTATGGTCGATAATTTCCTGAGGCCGAAATTCATAGGTGATAAGACAAGACTGCACCCGATTCTTGCCTTTGTAGGTGTCCTGGGAGGTATCGCACTCTTCGGTATCATTGGTCTGCTTCTTGGTCCGTTGGTGATGGCATTATTGGTATCCACTCTTGAGATATACGCAAAAGATCTCGAAAAGGTTGATTAGCATGAAACTGAAAGTCAGATCACTAAAGATTTCTGCACAGGGACACCTGGTATGTATGCTGAACTCTGAGGAAGCTTTCCAGCTCCAGATAAGGGATGCTGACAGGGTTACTCTGAGAAAAGGAAAAAGACAGGTCACGGCTGTAGTTGATGTAACTAATACACATCATTTCCTCAGGAAAGGTCAGATTGGTCTGATGGAAGAGTTAGCGCGTGAATTATCCGTCAAACGTGGCGAGGTCATTGATGTCGAGTTGGCTGAGGAACCTTATTCTATAGATTATATAAGGAAGAAGCTCAAGGGGAAGACTCTTGATGATGTTGAGATGCATTCTATCATCTCTGACGTTTCGAAAGGCCAGATATCACAAGAAGAGCTCTCAGTTTTCATAACTGCATGTAGTGTCCATGGCCTCAGGATCTCGGAGATTCTTGATATGGTTAATTCACTTGTTGGTGAGGCCAAGCCGATACCTTTGAACCAGCACCCTGTTGTGGACATAAGGGTCATCGGTGATCCTTCAGGTATACTGAAGCATGGTGTCAATGCTGTCGTCTCTGCTGCAGGAATATCAACAGTCGCTGCTCTCGAAAGTCCGGGTTCCAATCCTTCCTCTTCTTCTGACCTTTTCAATGCATTCTCTCCATATCCTGTGAACAATTCTAGCATAAATACATCCATATCACGTATCAATTGTGCTTATGTCAATCAGGAAGATAAGTATATATCCACTGCGCTTAGAAGGATCAAGCACAGTGAAGCTCCTCTCTCTTTATATCCACGGGATCTCCTGGTAGCTTCTCTCCTTTCGCAGGCCAGCATCTTAAAATCGTCTCATGTATATGTCAACGTGCTTTATGGTGGTGGCACCCCTCTCCCCGATGAGCATTCTGCTAAATCAATGGTGAGGGTGTTGGATAGAGTATCCAGTAAGCTCAAGATACGACTGGATTCTGAGATTTTTCACATTGATGAGATTTTCACTGGAAATTCAGGACCTTCTATTGAAGCAAAGATTTTGATGGATACACTCTCTGATTCTCCTATGTCTTTGACTCTCAGGTCAAAGATCATAGAGATGGCGGGCAATATCATTGACATGGTAAAAGGTTCTCGTGGTTATAGGACTGCCAAGGAGACGGTGGATTCAGATAGCGCTCTTGAACATCTCGTGAAGATTCTAAGATATCACGGAGCAAAGGTGTCTAGAAAGAGATTTACATTCAAAAAAGCATTCACATATAATATCAAGGCTGAAAAGGATAGTAACATAATGTCATACAATAATCAGAATATCATGCGTATCGCGAAGATCTGTGGTGCTCCTCACGATTTGGTAGCGGGGGTCCATATGCATAAGAATGTGCATTCGGTTGTTTCCAAGAACGATGTGATTGCCAGTCTCCATTCAAAGAATAAACAACGGTTATTGCGTGCCCAAGAGCATATGAAAAGATTTCCTCTTTTCGAATTATCATGATGAGTGTTATTTTCTAGACTGTGATTCGTTCATCTCTTTTATCTTGTTCTGTAGTCTTACAATCTCATGAGATTGCTTCATTGTTGTCCTTAGGAGCAGATCATTCCGTTTTTTCATCTCTCTCATCGCTTCATTTTTCCTGATGATTTCTCTTTCCAGGTATGATACTCTTCTGCTCTTCCTCTTCTTTGGGATCAGGACATCCAGGATATTTCTCCTTTTTTTCTTGGTCATTATCTTTGGATTTCTTTTGTCATATAAAATTCTATTGGAGTCTTTTCGTCAATCTTTGATGATGAAAACTAAGGGAAAATTTAAAAAGTATCCTCCTATAAAAAGAAATCCAATGGAGTGGGTTTTTTCACAAGTTCCGGACAGGCGACCTAAGTTAGATGATCCTATACTTATTGAAGGCTTGCCAGGCATAGGAAATGCCGGGAAGATAGCTGTAGATTTCCTGGTCGAGAAGCTCAAAGCAAAAAAACTCTATAATGTTTTCTCATATTACCTGCCACACTCTGTATTCGTGAATGAGGATAATCTTGTTGAGCTTCCAAAGATAGAATTATACTATAAGAAGTCCAAGAATAACCGGGATATGCTCTTCCTTGTCGGTGACACTCAGCCGGTCGATGAGCCCTCTTGTTATGCTTTCTGTAGAAAGGTTTTGAGCGTAGTCTCTGAATATGGATGTAAAGAAGTGATGACTCTTGGAGGGATAGGCCTTAAAGAATTGAATGAGGATCCAAGATTATACATAACAGGTACTTCAAAGGAGATAGTCAAGAAGTATTCTACGGACAATGTCCTAACTGACCTGTATGGGACAGTCGGTCCAATTGTTGGTGTGTCTGGGATACTTGTTGCCCTTTCGCGATTGAAGGGACAGGAAGGGATAGCAATCCTCGGAGAGACGCTGGCGCATCCGATGTTTGTCGGTATCAAGACTTCTAAGGTCATGCTCTCTTATATCTCTAAAGTAGTCGGTTTCAGGATAAGCCTCAAAGAGCTTGATAGTGAAATAGAGCATCTGGAGAAAGAATTGAAGGCTGTTGGTGAACTTGAAGAGATACAGAAGACAAGCCATGAGAAAAAGCAATCATTCTCGAACTATATTGGATGAGACTGTTATCCAGTGATCTCTTCCATAGAGACTATCTCAGCATCCCCATCCTTGACTTCCACTTCTGCAGAGAAAGTGTCTATCCTTTCAGGGAGCAGGTCACTTTCAACACTAAATTCATATGAGAATATGTATTGTCCGTCTTTGCCTTTTCCGGTCCTGGTCTTCTCTAGCTCATGGCCGTTGTGTTGTACATATTGATAGCTCGTCGTAACGCTCTGCTCCGCGATCTTCTCTGCCTCATCATATGAGATTGTGCTATCATCATCTCTCTTTTCATTGTCTTCTGAAAAATCACACCCTGTCATGAACACGAAGGATGATAGCATGATTATTATGATGAAGATTCTTCCTTTTATCATCTATCATATATTCTTCTTCAGTCTTTAAAAACTTTTCTTGGTATAAAGGTTGACGATGTTATCAAGAAAAAAAGTTTATAGAAAAAGAAAATGAAGGAGAATGTCTTCAGCATTCTCCAGGCATATAATATTCTATTCCTTCAACGCAGGCTGTGCAGGCATTTCCGTGTGTCTTTCCATCACTTCCGCAGACAGGATTGTATTCCATCGTACAGAATTCTGCTTCTTGCTGCTCGTCAGTGCAAAGGATCTTCTCTCTGACCTCATCACTATCTTCCTTTTCACTCTCGCATTCTCCTTCATGGGCAATCTCAACACCATTCTGTTCCTTTGCCACACAACTATTGCTGTATGTCTTTCCATCACTTCCGCAGACAGGATCGAATTCTCGCGTACATATCACGGCATTCTCATCTTTGTCCTCTTCGTTCTTCTCGACTGCTTCTTCGCATTCACCTTCATGAGCAATCTTTATACCTTCTTTATCTGCATAACAATCATTGCCATAAGTCTTACCATCCTCTCCACATACGGGCTTGTATAATTCATAGCATGCCCCAGTGTCTGGTTTGCTTCCTAGTCCTATACCTGTCACAATAAGTGATGTGGTTGTCACTAATATGATGATCATTCCTATCAATAATGTCATCTTTGTATTATTCACCATGACTATGCACCTCCTTCTTCAAATGCTATCATCGATGTATCAGCACTGATACCTTTTAAAGACAAGGATTTTCTTAGGTGATTCCCTTAACCCTCTGCAATGTGCATGATTAATTTTAAATACAACAGCTATAACACGCCTCTATGGAACATTTTTTATCATCGGGGAATGAAGTTCTCGATAATCTCTGTATGGGTATAGAGAGTGATGTGATCACTACTATCTATGGTCCAGCGGGCTCAGGAAAGTCTAATTTTTGTATAATGATGGCTGCCGATGTCATATCAAAAGGAAAGAAAGTGCTGTATATCGACACTGACGGGAGTTTCTCTCCAGAGAGATTGAAGCAGATAGCTGAAGGAAAAGGTCTTGACTATAAGGAGATGCTTGATAGTATGTTGTTCTATAAGCCAGTCACTTTCCAGGAGCAGAAAGGTGTCTTTGATAAGCTCAAGAGCATCATGACTGATACCTTGGGGCTTGTCATAGTGGACTCTATCGCCATGCTCTACAGGCTTGAGTTCGGTAAGAGCTCTGATGAGATTTATGGTATAAACAGAGAGCTTGGTCGTCAGTTATCCTTCCTTTCAGAGATCTCAAGGAAGAAGAGGATCCCCATCCTCATCACTAATCAGGTATACTCATCATTTGATGAGAAAGACAAGATCAATATGGTCGGCGGTGATATTCTCAGGTATGGCAGCAAATGCCTGATAGAGATAAAGCCTTATAAGACGGTGAAGAAAGCTCGTCTTGTAAGACACCGTTCATTGCCTCAGGATAAGGAAGTTCTGTTCAGGATAACACAGCAAGGTGTTGAATTGGTTGATAATGATGCTTCTTCTGCTGATCATGTTGGGGATACACAGAAAGAGTGATAGTTCAATAATTTTATAAATGATCGCGTCCATCCTCAACAGATGGATATAGGAGTCCTCCTCATAATTGTTGGTTCCATTGGATTGATTATTGGTTCTGTCACAGATATCAAGAAAAGAGAGGTCGCGGATTGGTTGAATTATTTTCTTATCCTATCTGGGTTAGGCATGCGCCTTCTCTATTCTCTGTACACTCTGGAATGGTCATTCTTTTTATATGGCTTGATTGGTTTTGGAGCATTCACAGCACTGGCGTATGCTATGTTCCTGACTGGTCAGTGGGGTGGTGGGGATAGTAAGATGCTTATGGCTATGGGTGCGTTATTCGCGACTTATCCTGAATCTCTTCATGCTTACTTTGATCCTGAGTTCTTTGGTTTTCCTTTCCTCCTAGCTTTCTGGATTAACCTCTTGATCATAGGGGCAATCTATGGAATATTATGGACTTTCGGGATAGGGCTCTTCCATCTGAGAGAGCTTAGGGGCTCATGGAAAAAATGGATGGGTGACTACTCTGTCAGACAGATGCGGACAATATCCCACCTTTTTGCTCTGGTTCTGCTTATTGGTGGAATCTTAGCTGCAAATTTCTCAGGGATGGAGCTGTTGTTGTTTGGTGGTGTTGCCTTCTCTTTGATCATAGTCTTCTTTTTCTACCTTTTCATACTTGTCAAATCAGTTGAAGATTCATGCATGTTCCGGGTTGTGAAGCCAGATCAGCTTGTAGAGGGTGATTGGCCTTTTGATGACATAAAGGTTGATGATAAGGTTGTCTTCTCAAAGGACAAGAAAGTGGGTATAGAGACAAGGGACATAGAGATGCTGAAGCGATTCTATAGGAAGGGAAAGCTCGAAAAGATCAAGATCAAGCACGGTGTGCCATTTGTTCCAAGTTTCCTGTTCTCTCTTATTGTGACTTTGGTCTATGGTAATGTCCTTATATTTCTCATCATATGAGCTAGAGATCAAATTTCATGAATTTTAGAATAAGAAAGAACCTTTACCATCATCTTTATTTGAAGGCTTTTTACCTTTGTACATGATCTTCTTCTCAAATGGCTTCTCTTTCAGGAAATCAGAGAATGCCCTCGTTATCTGAGAATCCCAGTTACCAAGAAGATTGTGTATCTCATCTACAGGGACTCCTGTCCTGGAAGATATCTCTTCGGCAGTGAATGATCTTTTATGATTCTCCTGCAGAAAATTTATCACTTTACGTGATCTCTCTGAATCGATCCAGATCCCCCTTGAGAGGAAATTCTTGACAACAGAGCGAAATTTGGGATTCTTTGTTACAAATATCACTTTCGGTTTGATGACTTTCTGTTTGTTTCCGACATAGATCATCTTAGTCTCAATCAACCCAGACTCCTCAAGTTTTTTTATGTTCTCGTGGAGGGTAGACACGGAGTGCCCTATAGCATTTTTTATCTTTGGGGCGGTGACATTCTCTTCTGTCGACAAGTATTGCAGAATCTTCTTCGGAATATCTTGTGACCAGAGTTCAAGAATCCTTGACTGAAAAGAATTATCAATATTCTTCGGAAGAAAGTCAAGAATCTCCTCAGTCTTTTTGTCGTAATATGCTATGCACTCCATGTACTAAAACCCCTCACGTCAATATTCTGGCATCTACTACTATATAAAATTATTCATTTATTCGGCTTTTCCGAATAACCGTAAAACGAAAAATATATAAAGGTCCTCGACGAAGAAATATACATCAATATACCAAAATGTATATTGGCTTGATCGGTGATTCGTTTGGAGAGTTTAATGCCTGAATATATTGAGGAACTGACTTTCATGCAGTTGAAGGGTTTATCTGCACCGAAAGGAGATGCTTGTGAATTCCTCAGGGTTTTGGAGATGTTCAATTCTTGAGAATTGATGCGATTGGCTTGGTTCAGGTAATGTGTAGGTGTGATTATGGGATTTTCAGGTATAGCTTCACAGATAATAATGTTCATAGCTCTGATAACGATAGCTACTGGTCTGGTTGTTGTGTTCAACACGAACATAAGAGAAGCCAGCACATCTTTACGCATACAGAGTAATGCCATGGCGCTTTCCATGCGAACAGATGTCACAATAGATATGGTCTCTCATGATCAGGAGATGAATACGACACATGTATATGTCCGTAATACAGGCAGGACCCAGCTCAACCATAATGACACTGATGTATATCTGGATGGACTCCGTGTGCCACGCAACGATACAAACCGGACAATCCAGCTTCTTGAGGACACTGATCAGGTGAATGAAGGTGTCTGGGACCCTAGTGAGCAGATACTCATAGAGATATTCATGCCTCTGGACGAGACGGAGACACACGAAGTATCTATCATCACAGACCATGACGGTAGGGATGAGAAGAAATTCACTGTCGATTGAATGCAGTAAAGTAAATAGTAGTCATATAGATAAAAATGGGATTCGGATCTTTGGCCACATATGTAATCTTGTTCACAGTAGGTGTTGGTATGATAACCGGATTGACATTCACAGTGAAGGATTATTTCTCAACAAGCTCTTCATCGATTGAAGTACGGCAATCTATAAGTAAGGATAAGACGGATGCTCAGATAGAGGTCCGTAACGTGACCTATATAGAAGGAGATACCACAGACTCTGTCATATGGGAGAATAATTCAGATTTCGAGGAAGGTATCTTCGAGAACACGACAGCAGTGAATGATCGTATCCATCTCTCTGCTGATAATACCACTGGTGTATGGTATTCCGATGTGAAGAAGCTTGAAGGCCCTCTGAACTTCACACTGCTCTCAGCTGATGGTATGGATGCTGTACCTGACGCAATCGAGATAAGGATACGGACTGCAGAAGACAGAGAATCATTGACTGGACAATTCCTGGGCCCTGGTGGAACAGATGACACAACTGATTTCTATGATCTTTCGATGGACCAAGCGATAAATGATGTCCATGATGGCGATCAGGTCTTGCAGGCTCAAGTGTTGATTGAGGATGAGTTCACGAACGATAACTCATACCTTGATTATCTGGAGATTGGGTTTGAGTATATGGCAATACTTGATGTCTTCATAAGGAACACTGGTACAATGGAACAGGATCAGGACAGATTAGATTTCTTTGTGATTGATGAAAGGCTCTCAAGAGATTCAATCATCGAGATGAATGTAGTAGAAGAAGAAGGATTCCCAAATCAGAAACTATGGGCTTCAGAGATGGACCTGAGGGTCAAGCTCGCTACAGGGCTCCTAGATACT
>JBKGYM010000004.1:0-23618 GCA_046546115.1 Candidatus Woesearchaeota archaeon | reverse complement strand
TATGGTCGCCGCGAAAAGTATTATAGAAACTATGATGAACAAGAGGTCAAAAGAGAAGATGGTTATTATGAGGCCACCGAACAGAGGTCCTAATACGGAAAAAAGTGTGGTGATGGCCTGAAGTGTACCAACTTGCTTGCCTTCATTCTCAGAATCAGAGAATTTCGCAAAATCGACATGAAAAGAGAACCAATACAGGAACATTGCTGCCGCAAAGAGCGATGATAGGAGAATGAAGAGTAGCCACAAAGGTAGAAGCGAGAAGAGTGTTTCAATCTTATACAACGCGACGAAAAACAATATGATGAGTGGCATGCTCAAGAGGATAGAATGTTTGATACCCATATACGATGAGAATCTTGAACCGAATATGAAAAAGAAGAACTCTATACTATAAGCAATGATGTAGAACAGGAAGACCTGGTAGAGCTGAAGGCCACTCTGCAAAAGATATATCGGCACGAAAATACCAACCATAGAATGAGCAAAATTACGCAGAGCATGAGTGATATATATCTCTGTCAATTCCTTGTTGAGAAGATACCTTATGCCATGATGATTATCGAATGTCATCCATTATCTTATAGATAAGTCATATAAAATAGTTGCTGTCAAAGAATCATACACTATCGTCTTCATCAAGCTCGTCAAGCTCATCAAGACTCTCTAATTCATCAGTCTCTGAAGATTGCTCCTTCTTCTCTTCAGAGTTCTCTGAGGTCCCTCTTGTAGCATCATCCTGAGACAACGTCTCAGCATCCGAGAATTTCACATCTTCTTTAGGCACATCATACTCCATCTCAGAGGGTTTAAGACTATCATCATCGTCATCAGATACCGTAGAACCAGAAGCAGCAGCATCCTGACTTCTGCTCTCTTGAGAGGTTGAGCTGCCAGCAACAGCAGACTTGGTCCCATCATCAGCGTTTTTAGAGGCAGACGAATCTTGGCCTTCCATCTCTTTATCAGGATCAGGATTCATGTAGACACGGGAAGCGATGAGTTCTGTCCTGTCAAACATATCATTCTTTACAACCCGCCCTTCTAGTTTTATCATCTGACCGAGAAGGTGATTCTTCATATCATTGAAAGATGAAGGATTGTCCTTGTAACCCAAGATCTGTTCATGAGTCTTCCCAATCACAGCCTGCATCTGATTCCTGAAACAGACAATCCTTATGCTTGCAGAACCATCATCAACAATCATATTGAACACATAAGAATAATCAGGTGTTATCTCATTCCCCTGCAAGTCATAGAACTTGCCATCCGAAGCAGGCCGAGACCTTTTGCCGGTATTAGGGTCCACTTCAAAAAATCTAGGATCAAAGACCTGCACAATAGTACCTAGTATCTCCACGCTTGAATCCTGTTCAGTAAGATCTGATATCTTCTTCCGTTCAGTCTTCGGCTGAGGTGGACGTTCTACAGTCTCCCCTTCCGGATTTATCTCGAGCTTGCTTTGATCATTCAGATGTAATTCCATCCGGCCATTCTGCCCTGATCTTGCATTACTGTTGGTTATCCTAAGTATATCATTCTCACTGAACTTATCAAAAAGATCTGTCTGGTCATTCCACATCACGAGCCTTGTGACTCCTGTTTCATCACCGACCAATGCGTTTGCGACCTTCCCTTGTCTTTCACCAGTATTGAACTCGCGTTTCTCATATTTCTGTACAACCCGGACAATCAAGGACACATTACGCATACCTGGCTGGATCTGGCTTACCTGGAGCTTTTTCTCCATTTCTGAGAAATTTATGCCTAGCTCATTCGCTATAATATGAGCGGCGCCCTCTTTGCTTATGAGCCCAGAAAGATGCTCAAGCTTCTCATCAATCTTCTTCTTCACCTCTTCTTCGGAAAGAGAAGATTTCTCTACTATGGTCTTGATTATCTCATCAAAAGGAAGATTTATCATAGTGCCGAGAAACGTGGATAATTTAAATAATTTGCCATGCTCAAGAACAGGTTTCAATCATCCTCAGGAACAGATTCTCCATCGGTCTCTTCGGGATCACTGATACCTCCTGAACGATATTGTGTCACCATATCATGGACTGTGCCTTGGATCCCATAGAACATCTGGATGTCAAGATGAGTCTCTTCAGAATACTCGTGGTCATAATCTTCAGGAAGATAATCCGGCAATTCAAGACTGTTGCTTGCTACTAATCTATTAGAGGTAAGATCATTCCTGAGCAGAATCTCTGATAGTTTGGACAAGACAAGTTCCATGAAGGCACTATCAATCTCATCATCCATCATTAGACCTACATGGATGGACTCCCCATCATGGAATCTTGAAAATTGCAAGACAGCATCTTCACGAGCAAGCTTAATTGCCTTGTCATCGCCTTGCTCAATTATATAATGCAGCCCGTTATGTCTGTCGGGGATCCAGTCCTCATGGGAAGTGGTTGATTGAAGTTTATCCTTGAATTCTTCTTTTGCTTCATCGTAATCGTCAAAAGGCAATCTGTGGAGAACCACTTTTTCTCTCTGATTAGCATACGAGAATGGTTTTTCTAGCATGATGTCCTCTTCGCACCTTGGATTGTCATCACAACTTCTGCCAGGATGTAAAGTCACTATACTATCTTCCTCATCAGTCTCTGCCACATGTCCGGGTGATTCTGCTGAAGGTTGGAAAGTTGCATCTACATCAATCTCATCCAGATCATCTGGATTGACTGACCATGATTCCTGCCTGAATTCCATTGGGTCAAGAGCAAATGTGAACTGATGCTCAATCGGTGCATAATCATCATAGAATTCATCATATGCGTAAGCAGTCTCACTCTCTATACATATGTGTTCATACTCTTGTTGTATTGGACATGTCTGATCAATATCAACATCATCGTTATTCAAAGGTACCAAGGCAAGACCAATCTTGCCGTCAATCTCCCCTTTGTAGATACCGGGATGATATTCAACATTTCCACCACCAGCTAACCAATCTTCTCCATCTTTGTTAACGAAAATTACACGATCATTCCTCAAATCTTCAGAAAAATCATCGAACTCGCCCAGGCCGCCAAAAATGAATTCTTCCTGTCTCGATCCTTCAAGATATGATAGATGCTTCCTAGATTCTATGGTCTCGCCTCGTCCTTCCGCTCCTCTTGCACCTTTCCGTAGTTCAAAAACCATTTCCTTTCTTGGAAGATTACTCTCCGTCTCGATCTCCTTGACTTCCATGAAAATATCATAATCCTCATAGTCAAAAATGATATCAGAGAAATCACAATAACACTCCTGCTCATCCATCTCTACACATTGTATGAAACGATCAACAACCTTGTTGAATTTATCCAGCACAGGATTACACATTCCTTCCTTCCATGTGAGATTATCCATAGATATGGGAGCATCATCATCTCCACCATCTATTTCGTAGTCCTCATAGTTTTCGACCATATACGACCTAAGGTCATTGAAGGATGGTTGGACATCTTCATAAACACCATCAGAAGTCCTTCGCGTGCCACTGTTCTCTATATAGGAAGAGATCATATCATGGATCCTGTCTATCTGCTTGATGTCATATTCTATGCCTGTAGAGAATGATGGGTTGACAGAGATTGTACCATGATCATACATCAGCTGTTCCAAACTTGAATCAGCCATTACCTTATCAGCCCAGACATTATAGGCAAAAAGAATGTCAATATAATACTGTGCGATCTCCTCAAGGGGAAGAAGATCCAGGTCATTGCTCAATTCATCATATTGCTCTTCAAGCTCAGAAATCATAAGGTCGGCATCAATTTGCTCAACATCACGATCATGAACTGAGTACATTATACTGTTGGATGCTCCCCGGCCAGCGATATAGGCCATAGAAGTGAAAGCAAGATCACCATTATAAGAATCATAAAGAGTCATAAGATATCGTGAAGCCTCCCTCAGATTCTCTTCAGGGTCATATAATTCTTCTGTGGACAGATCAGTATAAGAGCTACGTAAAGGCAGCAACCCATCTCCAAGCTCAGATGAATGTTCTATGTTGCCTTGTGATGTGACAGATATGATGGATTTCATGAGGTGATAGCAATCGGCAGAATTCCTGTGCGCTTCTGAACAGGCATCGAGTATCTTATTATCAATCTCGATTGATGTGGTCTCTGAGAGCTCTTCCTCAGTATACCTGGGGGAATATTCTGAAGCGTCAGAAGAATATGGTGTATGGCCAGTGATAAGATCAGCTGATAAACTCCCCAGTATCCTGTCATGGATATCTGAGTCACCGAATAAGGCTCCAGAGGATGCATCTAATGCAAGACTAAATGTTATGAGTACACCTAAAAAAGCTAACAGTTGCATAGTCCTCATGATCTTAAATGATTTCATCATCTGTAATGCCTGCATATCTTCTTTATCATATCCTGATCATAACCTTGTTGGTTCAAAGCTGCTTCCACCTGATCAATCGCATAACCTGAATCTATCATGTTACGGACATATTCTCTTATCTTATGCTCTAACTTCATCTTTTTACCCTGGTCGATGACAATCAAGACGACAGTGATCATCATGAAAACAGACATGAGTATCAGATATGTGATTATATGATCATCCTGTTCATCATCCTTGATGAAAATTTCCTCTCCGCTCTCTTGAGTCTCTTTGCTCACAGTATTCTCTTCTGCAGCCTTGTCTGGCCTGTCGACAACACACTCGCCCATACAACAATCCATCCCCACATCATCAGCATAGGTCATATAACCATCGCATTCTTCTCTTGGAGAGCACTTATCTCCGCCCATATCCGAGCAAGAGGTACTCTGGATCTCCATTCCCTCATAAAGACAGACATTGTCGAGACATGCATCACAATCAAAATCATACTCTTCACAATCAGAGTCACAGTTGCCATCACGTTTGAGGTCACAATAATTATCATCAGACCCTGAAGAACAATCTCCCGGGCAAGTCAAATGGTTCTCAACATTCCTGCACAATCCTTCATGACATGGCTGGCATTGGCCATCATCGTTACAGAAAGAGACCTCTTGTGAAACACCATCGATAATGAATTCATAATCTTTTTTATAATCTATATCACTGAACAGATGATATTCGATGTCACTTTCTGTCTCTATAGATATCTTGTCATCCTGTGCTGTCCTGCCAGCAGCATCAGAATTGTCTCCAGCACCCATATAGAATTTTTCCTGATAATACAGATTATATTTGAATGGCACAATCTCTTCCACTTCACCATCCCTTATCTCAATATGCAGATTAGATGCATATACACAGGGCAATAGGAGAAGGAAAGTTAGAACCAGGAACACACCAGATCTCATGCCACATCACCCTTGATATGTGTGTAATGACCAGTCCAGTACCTTTCGATGAACTCTTTTGAGACAACAAGATTCATCCCCGACCTGTACGGCCTGCTCTGTGTATAAGGATCATGTATTATAAGATGATCATCATCTCCGGCTATAGCCAACACAAAATGTCTTTTCACACAGTATCCTGCATCGTTGTCACCATCGCAATCATCCACCCTAGGATTGATGTCATGGATTGACATCTCTAATCTTACAAGACCTTCATCAAGCATCTCCAATAATGCATCATAATCCTGTGGACGTATGTCTTCGGCGATAGATACCTCGTCTGAATCATCATCATAGAAGACCACTCTCACACTTTCTTCTTCTGCGTCCTGGTTTATATTCTCGCCAGGCCTCACCTCTTCTATATCGCCAGGAGCACTTGATCTAAGCTCATCCAGCATCATAAGGACATTATCTGAGTGTATACTTTCGAGTTCACTGAACTCAAAACCATAATAAGCGTAAGCCATCTGGTTCGACTTGAAACCACAACCGACATTGCAGATATTCTCATAGTCTATGTTACAATAACCAGAAGAACATTCGGGGATGTTGCATTGGTTCATATACGGGACGAGCTTAGGTTCCAGTCCTTCAGGACATGGTCCACTACAGAAATCATGGCCTGTATTGCATTCAAACTCTTCTTCTGAGAAACCTGAAACATCTGAAGCTCTTGAAGAATCGCCGACATAATGACATTCCTTAGACATATCAAATGCCATGCCTGCAGATGAAGCGCGGGGAGATATACTTTCATCAGATTCACCAGGCTCGATAGGATACCTTACATTCTCCTTTGCATATGCCTGAACCGTGAAACGACCGCCATCCTGGATGAAGAAGATATCATAATTGAAAGGAAAATAAAGATGAGAACCGACTTGTCTTGAATATAGTTCTGAGCTGAAAGACCTCTTACTCTGGTTAACTATATCAAGGATATCAGTACCATCGAGACATCCGTCATCTAGATTCACGATTGGAACGCCGCCCCTCATATTACATCCATCAAGGTATAAGGTTCTTGCCTCTTCCTTCACAGCGGCCCTCAATGAATGAGCGCCGATTATATCCAATGAAGTAAGATCCATCTGTATCTGGGAATAGGCTTCTATAAGACTCAATTCCCTATCGCCCAGACCACCATAGAAAGGATTCGTATCATGCTCAGCATAAGAGGAATTAATATGCATGATGAAGACAGTGAAACCAACCATCATGCCCAGTAAGACAAATACAGGCAATACTTCGACCGCTCTCTTGTTCCTCAACATCATCTGTACCTCATCGTTCCATCACATCTATATCATATAATCTTAGTATCATGACATACTCATCTCCCGTGTCATCTGTGAATACAAGTTCTGCTGTAGCACGGTTCTCTGTAGAACCCAGACTGATACTGCAGCCTGAACAGCCTTCTTTTATAATCTCTATGCCACAACGGGCATTGCTACGGCCGATTGTAGCGCACATATCTTCCCTGAAATCCCTAAGATAATCCTCAAACTCATCATCGAAATCATGGCCATCATCATCCATCCTCATTGTTATATATTCAGCGATTGTCATCCGTGGTACATCATCCATGATGGTATCGGCAGGTGTCATAAGGAATCTTGAGAACATATTGCCATGTAAGTCACCCCTATGCCCAGAGGAGACAACTTCCTGGGAAAGACCGTTGGCAATCAGATTCATCGTGATAGAGAAGAAGATGATCATGATGAACGTGAAGATCAATACATAAAAATCCATTACCATCGCTTTCCTTGATCTCATCTTGATCCCCTCTTTTTAGGACTTGTTTGGTATTCTACAACAACTGTTCCAGGATAGACATCTCCTGAGTCCTGCACGAGGACAGGGACGTTAAAAGAAGATTCGTATGAATAATCACTATACCATTCACTCGTACTGGCTTCATGAGTCTCATCCGAACCTCTATGCTCCAACAAGAAACGTATGGCGAACCCATAAGAGCTCAGGTTCATGCAATGCTGGACCACCTTATCATTGAAACGTGAAAGATCTATCCTGTCATATACTCTTCCCGTAGTATCAGCATAAGCGAAGCATTCAGGCGATGAAAAAGCTCTTGTCTCCAAGATATGCTTCTCAATATCTTCATCGATCTGGTTTAGTGATCTCGATGCATTCTGGATAGGTATCAGAAATGCTCCTAAAGCGATCAATATGAAAAATGAATACAATATGTATATGAATGTCTTATATGGCGCAATCATGGCCTTCTCTGATCTCATCTGTACGACCTCAGGACTTCGATGATCCTATTGGATATCGTCTGCGTATGCTCATCAACGCCTCCTTCGAGTGAACCTAACTCAAAAAATATCGCATTCTCTGGAATTGTTCGATCATTCACCTGGTGAAGCTCAGGATCTATGGAGAAGACATTAATATCTTCAACATCCAACCTATCTACTCCTTTAAGTTCATTCAGTATCCTGCAAGCGACTTCCCTTGTCAAAGGATTCGAATGATGCACATACGCATAATGATCATTATCACTCTCGCCTGCAGATAATATCATGGTCATATCCACATTATAAAACTCTGAATCGGAGAGCGTTCCTGTTAATCTATCTCTGTCAGCCTCAGTCAGCAACTCTCTTGAGATGATGGAGACAACCTGTTGCGCAAAATCGTTATCGTCATCAGAAAAAAGATATTGTACATTGTCAGTTGCGAAGGAAAGTCTGGGATCAGAGTGACAATTCAGCATATCAAGCTCACCTTCCCTATTGATCCCAACATCATTAGAGTAAGCGGAAACCTCGAAGTATTCCGGTCGCTCCAGAACATAATCTTCTGTGAGATTTGTTCCGGCATACCTATACCTATAGAAGCCTTCCATCGCCTCAGATCCAGGATCCATGATTGAGAAAAAAGTGGTGTTGTGCTTCAGATTCTTCTCGTAGACTGAATAGTGCATATCAATAATAGCATTAGCAGGTATCGCATGAAGCGCATTGAGAAGAAGAGCGGTATCCTTGATCATGTACTCATTATGTCTTTCATCATCATCGCCAAAACGATGTCCTACATTTATGAAGTATACAAATAAGAAAATCCCCATCAAGATACTCATTGTGGTATACAAGGACAATTCCACACTGGCTCTTCTGGACATGTCCTCATATCAGTGAGATTTGTTTAAATATCTTTCGCGGCCCTCATCATCAATGAAAATCCTGTTGGCCAGGAGAAGTACCGCCCATGATGTCTTGGTGCTGTCTTTCACAATGAAAGCGATCCGCACAGGCAACAAAAGAATTTTCACTCCTCATGATGCGTATTGTCAGGAGCGCGTTGTCCATATCAGTGTAGAAAACTTTGATATCTGAAGTGCGTGGCTCATCAGAATCAGAATATATTGGAGGGTCTCCCTCAAGATCTCCAACCATGTCATTATATTCGCTTTCCCCCATTCCACTTTCCTCATCTGTGAGGAATGTTATCGCGTCACCTCGGAAATCCAATCCTAATGACTCACAACTTGACCTCATAGGTTGGAGAAGATCACCGTCTTCATCTTCGCGCGCACCACGAAAGACACAGACACAAGCAGAATCATCTGAACAATCTGAAGGATCAACAATATAAAAATCCCAAGGGATATTTGGGATGTTAGGAGACACTTGACCCTGACTTCTTGTACCTTTACGTGTACTATCATAGTCATAATATAAGAATTCACGATAATCTCTTGGTAAAGCATCAATAGAGATTCTAAAAGGTTCGGGCGAATCCATTATCGCAAAAAATGCCACCTCGTCCTCAGAAACAACACTAGATGAGAAGGCATTCACACGGCCAGGTCGAGAATTTTCCAGCATCTTCCCAAACTCCGTCAACTCATCATGGTCAGATACGTCCAGTTCAAAAGTCCTAGCGCCAATATTCATAGCTGTGAAGAAGAGCATGACACCTATGATTGTCGATACCATGAATGTCAATGGCATGGATTCTGCTTTCCCAAAGTGCATATCATATCCTCCATCTTCTTCTCAATATACTATACCACTTAGGATTGAATAACAGGAAAATCATGCATTCTCCAGTGACCGGGTGCTCAAATTCTCCATCATCACAATCGCCTTGATCATTATCCATCATGTCGCCTGCTGTGTCCTCACCATCGCCCCAGAGGTTGATGAAACCATAGACAACAACACCAAACACCACAAGCGCAATGGCAAAAGCCACAAGCTTCTCAATCTCAATCTCAGCTTTTTTTCTCATCATCAACACCTTCATTAACATTCTTCCATTGGTTCTGTCTTTCCTAATATACTATAATACCATTCCTTCTGCTGACTCAATCCAAGAAAGCCCCCAGACACGCTAGGATCAAATTTGATGATCTCGAAAGCAGTCTCGTCATCTCGTTCATGAATCTCAAAATCATAATCATCATATTGATCAAAGATTCCAGAAATCTCTTCCTTGTCATAACATGAATCAAATTCTTCTATAGCATCAGCATACTCTCCAATCAACTCATCAGGATAAGTATCATGGTGATGGTGTTCCTCATGCTCAGCTTCAACACCATAATCACCATGGCTTGCGCCTGATATCTCTTCCAGTGATTCTTCCGTCAACTGGTCCACAGATATTGGGAAACAACCTGTCCTGCTACTCCCATCTCTTGTCCTCCAGAAGCATGCCTTCTCACCCCCTAACTCATGGGATACACAGATGTCTTTATTTTTTATTTCTAGACATTGCGATGTAGTGTCCAGGTCATTAAGAGCGAAATAGGGCGTGTCATAAAATTTCAGATCATGATCTTCTGGAGTCCTTGCATTGGTATCATCAAAATCATCATGTACGTCCTGCCGCGAGATGATGTCAGCAACGTATATGTCTGTTCCATGGGGAGATTCTGGTGGAATGAAAACAGTATTATAGAAGATGAAAAACGCTCGTCCATCATCGTTCGTCGCCATCTCTGAAAGTTCAATGCCATTGACCTTTATCTTATCATCTTCTATCGTCAGTTCAAGTTCTTCGCTCTGATCCGCAAAGATTCTTGGAAACCCGTCAAGGCTAAAACTATCAGAAGAAAGCCCTTCCTCAGCCTCTAAGATGAGACTTTCATGAGATACTCTTAAAGTAGATCCGTCAATGATCTCTTCCATATCAGAATTGCCAATGATGTTAGAGAGAACATCCGCATATTCACCCGGAGTCCTGGCATGATATATGCAAGACTCACATACATCCGGATAGGCATCCGCTAAATCTGCAAACATCTCTGCGAAACCGTTCAATGCCATTATTGCATCTTCGTCTGCTGGTGCACATTCACCTTCTGTTATGTGTTCTTCAGTCTCACGATCAATATCTGTTGTCCTTTCATTCCATTGACAAGATACACCACAATTATCATTAGTCAATGAATAGCAGATCTCCTTGTTCTTTGCAACACTACATTCACAACCCTGATCCTCTAAAATTTGCTCACCATCAAAATCATCTCTTACCTGCCTATGCTCCAAAAGATAACCATAACCAGGATCACAGAAACTGTAACCTTCATTATCACGTCCGAGCCCGCTGTCACCATCAAAATTTGACATGAGGTTAAGGAAATATGTTGCATGTCTAGAGTCTCTTGTCTTTACCAGAATCAGCTCTTCATTGTTCACCAGAAGCATGGAATCATAAGCCCCCTCTAAACCTTGCGAAGCATGTTCCAAGTCATTAGGTGAAGAATCGGACAAATAATCAAAGAACCTATTCGGGAAAGCAAAATTACCACAAGGACTACGGTCACCATCACCAAATAGATCATGGCATTCTTCTAGACTATCAAGATAACTGTGATATCCAATCAGGGGAGCATAGATCATATCATCATCTGCTTCGCCGTCCGTCCGCGGAACATCCTCAAGATCTATGGTATCCACATCTTCTTTCCTTATATTGGCGAAAGACGACAATGGCCTTATCTCTTCTACAGCATCCTCTTCGTGATCAGGGAACTCCACAATCCCTTCATAAAGATCCATGTCTCGTATAGTAAAGGATTCACTAAGATATGATCCACCAGATTCATCCTCCATCATGACCAGAATGCCATCATCAGAATCGAGGAGCCTGATCCTCTTGTCATCAGAAAGCTTTGATTCGCCACTCAGTCCACCTTCAGAGAAGAGCGAACGCCGGAATGGGACAATGCAATGACCATCAACCTCCAAATTCTGTCTGGCATATAGTATATCATCAATCGTTGCCTCCCAGAGCTCTTCAAGAGAAGAGTCCACAGTCTCCTGATCCCTATCATAATCTCTCCATTCCCTTATGGAATCGATTGTGCCGACCACACCTTCTTGAATATTTCCAACCTCTTCATCACCCTGCATGATAAGACCTTCTCTAACCAATAGGCCGAAGACAATTGCAAGGACCGCCATAAGTCCAATACCCAAAGTCACTATCTTCTTTATCGCCATTGCTTTTTTTGACATGTCTCATAACCTCAAAAAGGACTTACTGAACCCGCCGAGAGTATCCATTTCCCAGCCAACCATAAAAGCACAACCAGTGTTATGATGACCAAAAGCCACCCTAAAAGCTGTTGTATCTCAATCTCTGCTTTTCTTTTTCTCATTATCATCACGCTATGTTCTTACCGTACATTTCATCTCTGCCTCATCCATGTTCGCAATAACTATATGACTAGCTACATCTGCATCAATCGGTTCAACATACATAACACCGTATCTTTCGCCTTCCTCCATCTTGAACGCACCTTCTTCAGAGTACAATTGGAAACGACCATAAGTTGAACTGTCATACCTGAGATAATCATAATAACTATAAGCGTTCTGCTTTGAGACGCAACATGTATCTGCATCATTCTCACATTCCCATCCAGCATCTGTCTGGGCTAATTGATCCCTATCACATTGCTGGCTACATTCACCGCCTCTCATCTCGCAAGGGCTGTGTGATATCTCGTCCCTCCTTTCATTGCATTCCACCTGGTCTTCTATACCTTCCTTCTCACATATGTCAATGAAAGAATCTTCAGAGACATATATCTCGTTCTCCATGAAAGATAAGATATCGGGCTCCGTTATCTCCATATCATCCTCAGGAAAATCTGCCCGTATATCATAGCACACAAAACACAATGCTTCACCTTCATAAATACCGAAAAAATTACGGGTTCTGAACCAATTACCGAATGCACTGGCAAAGCCATCAGAGTCCTGCATTGTCCTCAGAACACCCTTGCCGAACATGTTCCAGCAGTCCATTGAAAGCTCAGCCACCTGTCTTGTATACTCATCTTTCTCAGAGGATTCAGCATCATCACTCAAATCCACTCTTGACGTTGTGCACATCAGCGGTGATGAGTAGATAGAGTCTATAGGGTTTAAGGCACGCTGCATCACACTCAACCTACATTGAGTCTCATCCGCTTCCTTATTCGCACCAGACATCAGATCACCCAATACAATCAGTATCAAAACTGTCGAAAAAAGTATTATCACCATGGTCATGAGAGCCTTCTTCTGTGCTTTCCGAGACATGTGAAAGGACGATGTCACGGCATATTCACCCCTTTGGTGGCGTTCATCACAATCATCACGAAGAATGTCAACAAGAAAATGGCTATGATGATGATAGCAAGCTGTTTCAGTGCTCCTCCTTCCATGACTAATACAACGTTTTCATGCTTTATATAATTTGTGCCGTAGATTGTCAAGAAAAGAAATTTAAAGCATATCACAATACTAGTAACCATGAAGATCCTGTGTCCCATGAGCCCGAGCATATATGAAAATTTTGACCGGATTATTGAAAACGGTGCAGACGAGTTCTATATGGGATATCTCATGAAGGATACCAGGTTCGGGAATAACCTATCCAGAAGGACAGGATCGAGACCTAATTTTGATTCTCTTGAGACGATGATAGAAGCAATTCGTTCTATAAAAAGAAAAAACAAAAAGGCATTCATCACATTCAACCAGAAGTTTTATCTCAAGGAGCATCATGAACACATTCTCAAAGACACAGAAAGGTTGACAAAAGAAGGGATAGATGGAGTCATAGTCTCCGACATGAACCTGATGATGCTCATGAAAGAGAAGTTCCCTGACATGACCATGATTTCAAGCACAGTCAGAGTGGTGACAAATTCATCCAGCATAGAGTTCTTCAAGAATCTTGGGATCTCGAAATTCGTCCTTTCGGGCGCTTTAAAGATTGATGAGATCAATGATATCATCACAAAGAATGAAGATGTGGGATTCGAGATATTCATAAAGAATGAAAGATGTCCGAATATAGATGGCCTTTGCAGCCTTTCGCATGAGGCGATAAAGACAATACCGAAAACTCCATGCCTCGGATTGAGTTGCGACCATCATATTGATAGCTCAAAAAGGTTCAATGAATATGCATGTGGTGTCTGCAGCATATACGACATCCATAGGAGCGAAGGCATCTCTTTGAAGATATCGGGAAGACCAAAGAGCGGTGAAGAGGTCAGTAAGGATGTGAAGTTCGTGAAGAAATCATTAGAATTTCTGGACAGTGACAGGGTATTTGAAAGAGAAGAATTTGTCTTGTTCGTCAAGGACTTGTTCAGAAAGATATATGGAACAGATTGCAAAGAGAATTGCTATTACATCGGAAGGTATTGAAAATGGAACATGCCTGTTTTATATCCAACCCAGAGAACATTGTTCATTGCGAGAATGGGAAATTTGATAGGTTATACTTTGGGAATGAGTTCTGCGACCATCTCATCCCTGACATAAAACAGGTAGAAAACATGATTGAGTGGTGCGCTTCAAAGAAGATGAAGTTCACTCTTGTCACTCCAGCTTTCTTGAGCGATGAAGACATAAAGACATTGTCCTTGATAATGGATGAGCTTGATAGCGATACAGAGATTGTGTTCAATGATTATGGACTGCTAGAAATGATAAAAAGGAAAAAGATGATTCCTGTGCAAGGGAGGGTCCTGAGCATAGTGACGCGAGACCCAAGGAAGGTAGAGGAATCTGAGAACAAGCAATATGTCAAGCTCAATAGCCTTATGAGACCTTATCAAAAGAAGATGCATGGACTGGGTGTCTCAAGGATAGAACTTGACAATGTCAAGCAAGGTTATTCTTTTGATGCTGAGAAGGACATCCATACTTCTTTATATTATCCTTATGTTCACTGTAATATTACCCGTAACTGCATGTTTTTTGATAAGAGAAAAAAAACACACGATTGTAGAGAAGAACCCATTCCTGCGAAACTTGAAGGTGCAGACATTCTCATAAAAGGCAACGTGCAATATTATATAAATAACAAAAGACCAGATGCCAGAAATTGGAATCTCGACAGGCTAGTCTACATGCCAGTCTTCCCTAACGATAACTCAGTAATCCGATGAATCTGTCTCAGAACAGTACAGGCGTGATGAAAACTTCTATGAATGACGCGGAGACGAGCAATAAGACTGCTATCGTAGACAGATCAAAAACATCATAAAGTATCTTGTTAAATTTCCTGGAACGGTAATCATGTTTCAATACAGCAAAAAAGAGTATGCCACCGGCAAGCCCGCCTACAAAATATGCGAGAATCTCAGGGATGCCATGCAGCGAGAACCTGAGAAGACCATAGCCTATGACATTGAAATATATGAAATGCTTTGCCACACCTGCCTGTGTAGAGGCATACGTCAGACCTTCACGGATGGTCTCACCAATAGCAGCGCCTATGACAGAGGCATTCCAGGACAGGATAAAGATCGCCCCAAAACCAAAAAGCACAGAAAACACCACTGAAGAGATGAGTACAGCGAGATTGTTGAACAGGATTGACAAAAATATTGGGAAACGGTCAGCGACAACATTGGCAGTTAATCCCGCAGAGTCATGCCAATCCGGATTGTTGATCATCTCGATTGTGGAAGATTGAGAACTGTAGAGCGTTGTCACAGAGCCTTCCGGAAGAACTATGTACCATAAAGAGAAAGAGAGGACAAGACCAAGGAAGATATACATGAATTTCTTAAGGGTCTTGGCATGCTCTCTGAGGATTGAAGATTCCCTTGAGAGCACCACATCCTCATGCTCCTCATGCTTTATCGATGCATAGACCATGGGGGCTAATGCAAGCACAGTGAGGAAGACCATGAGAAGACTCGAATACTGCCTGAAGACAATATAGCTCAACGTCATGGCTATAGAGGAATACACAAAACCCAGCAGTATGAACATTGAAGGACTCTTGTTCAATTTGTGAGGATTCAGATAATATTCAAGGATCATTAGATTGTATACAAACCTGATGGTTTTAATAGTTAATTATTTTCTATATAGAAATTAAGTTGCGCAGGAAAAATGAGATATCATAGGTAGGAAGAAATAGTAATGGGCCCAAGGTAAGCGACAGAGAACTGTCGGACCTTAGGCCATCACTCTGTTATGGGCCCAAGGGGATTCGAACCCCCGACCTCGTGGTTAAGAGCCACGCGCTCTAACCAGCTGAGCTATGAGCCCATGTGCGCTGAGAATAAGGAGCTTTTTAAATATCTTTCTGATATGAACTTTATCAGACCAAAGATTTGAGTTTGCTCTCTACGATGAGACGCTTCTGAAAGCTCTTCTTTGATAATGCATCCGTCGCGAGAATCTGGTTTATGAATATCTTCTTCTTTCTTGATTGACATACAACTGCCTCTTGAGATTTTTATAATATCTCAAAACAGAAGCCCTTGATTTATGTCGCCAGATTCATTAGAATAAAAGACGGACATCGTAAGAAATTTTTAGATGGCCTGAACACCAAAGTTTTATAAAAAGATGTTGATAAACACTTATTATGGACTATGAAGCGATGCTGAAGAAAGGATATGAGAAGATACCTGAGTCTGCGCTGAAAGGAGAACGTTTTGAGATACCTAAAGCGAAAGGACATATCCAGGGCAACAAGACAGTCATAACCAATTTCCAGCAGATATGCAAGACATTAGGACGAGACAAGCAGCACATCCTTAAGTTCATCCTGAGAGAATTGGCTACACCTGCAGAGTCCAAAGGAAGCAATATTGTCTTCGGAAGGAAAGTCTCCGCAGCGAGAGTGAATGAGACAATCGAGAAATACGCAAATACTTATGTCCTGTGCAAGACATGCGGTAAACCTGATACAAAGATAATAAAGAAGGAACGTATTGATTATCTCAAATGCATGGCTTGTGGCGCTCAAAGTCCTATCAAGTCTTGAACCTATCCATTGAGAGCTTCTTTCGCTGATTTCTGGTCGGCACCCATCACATTCAGAAGGCTGATGATATCCTTTGGGGAGCTCATACCATTCCATGCCCTTGCCAAAGAGAATGCTTTTATGGTAATCCCATACTTCCTGGAAAGATACAGGTTCTGGGACATCCTGCCCATGACTTCTCCCTTATATTTTGTACTGGTAAGAAATCCTATGTTGAAACCTAAGATGATCCCCCGCTCAGCGATCAGTTTCGCGGTGATCTGGTTCAACCCGGAAGATCTATGATGCATGAAATCTCTCTTCTGATATTCTAGATTAGTTATGATGTCCGGATCGATACCTGTTATCAGATCCCTCGGATCCCTCGCACCGTCATAGACATGGATCGTGCCCATCTTCTTCCGCTTGGCAAGTTGCACATCTTTCTTTGTATTGACAGACAAAAATGGTTGCAGTTCAATATCATTATCCTTGATATCATCCAGACCTTTCAGAGCCGCATCTATCCCCCTCATCTCAAACACAACATTCAATCGCGAGAAGCCAAGCTTTCGAGCGATATCCAATTTTTCCTTGATATCTGTTCCGAACCATACAAAATCTTCAAACATACTCATACAAATCTTCTTTATTTTTTAAAAGATTCTGAAAAACAATATAGTTGAAATGGGCCTTTTTTAAGGAAACCTTTTTAAATAAAGCTTCATTTATAAATACTTATAAAGACCATTGGGGGTTTTATAGATGGGAGAGAAAAAGATAGAGATTGTCAACATCGTTGTGTCCACCTCGCTAGAGCACGATATACCTCTAGAGAAGATGGCTGCCACACTTTCAAACACAGAATATAATCCTGAACAGTTTCCGGGGTTGGTCATCAGGATCAAGGATCCAAAAACATCTGCATTGATCTTCAGTTCTGGCAATGTTGTGTGCACAGGAGCAAGGAACATAAAGGATGTCGAGAGATCACTGCAAAAGATAAAAGAAAGTTTGAAGAAGATCGATATAGACATCACGGTCACACCAAAGATAACCATACAGAATATCGTTGCTTCTGGTGAGATTGGTATGGACCTTAATCTGAACACACTGACACTAAAGCTCGAGAATACTGAGTACGAACCTGAGCAGTTCCCAGGACTTGTATACAAACTGTCCCAGAATAAAGCGACATTCTTGCTTTTCAGCAACGGGAAGATTGTATGTACAGGAACCAAGTCAGAAGAAGAGGTCCATGAGTCTGTCGAGCTTCTGATGCAGAATCTGGAAAAGATCAAATGAACTTATTTATTTTTTTGTTATCAATTATTTTAGACTGAAGAACCCTTTCTGCGCAAAGAAGAATGCTGCAATCCACATCAGCTTTGTGCTAAATCCTAGCATCTCCATTATGAGAAGCACGGCACAAGAAAGCTCTACCATTGAAGCGAAATCCTTACTGAACACAAGAAATTTTGCTGCAATATACGCTAACGCATACAAAGGAAGAGCATAAGATAGAAAACCTAGATGTACCCCAATGAAAGTTATGGATGTTGCAATATCCAATAACCCCAAAATCTTCATCAACATAGGCTCGGAGAATTCTTATCCTTATTTAAACTTCTTTGTGGCACTATAGCGAAAGTACTGTAGCAACAACAAGGTATATGACGATTGATGTGACATCGGAGACAACAGTAGCAAAAGGCCCACTACCGAAAGCAGGATCCTTCCCCATCTTATCTATCATCAGTGTGATGACAAGAGATGTGAAATTAGTGACTACCGCAGCAATCAGAAGTGCGATAGCAATAACAAAGCCTATATAAGCTTCACCCCAGAATATGAATACTGTCAAGAAAGTGATTGAGCTTATTATCAAGCCAAGTATCCCGGCGATCAGTGATTGCTTAAAGAGGTATTTGAGCTTATTCATCCCTTTACCCTCGGACGCCAGATCCCTGACACATAACGTCACCAGTTGAGAGCTCAACGCACCAGCCAGATAAAGTATTGCTGGAATGAAAAATGCCAGGATCATATGTTTCTGCAAAGCCTCTTCGAAAGCGCTTATGATCCCTGCTGCTCCCATTATTCCCATCAATCCAATCACAAGCCAATAGACACGCTGCGAGACGGCCTGCCAGACAGGTATCTTCATGGTGTCCTCAAATTCAAGATGTGACTTCTGGATACCGGCAATATGGAGAAAATCCTCCTGAGAAGACCTATGCATTATCTTCAATATAGTCTTTGCAGGCAGGACGCCCTGGATCTTACCATTCTTCACGACAGGGATTGCCTTCACTCCTGATTTTATCGCCAGATGAGCTGCAGTCTCATCCTTCGCATCTGGTGATATATATACTATGTTCCTCTTCATCAGCCTACGTATCTTATACTCTGGCTTGTACCTGAAAAGGTCGCCGATCGAGAATGCGCCTATCAGCTTATTATGCTTGTCAACAACAAAACCATAATCCATGAACTTGTATGACTTCTTCTTATTGGCAAGATGGAGCTTGACATCTTCAACAAGTTTATCAGAAGTGACAATAAGAATATCTTCAATCATCCTAGCTCCTGCAGTGCCAGGCCGATGTTTCTTTAGCATGTCTGTGTTATTGCTTCTATGGTTTAAATAACTTTTGTGACACAAACAACAAAGATGCCTTAAGGATAAATTTTTTAATCTGGGTGGGGTTTTTCAGAATATGAATATAGGCAATCAACTGAAGACGGGTGCTTTGCTGGGTGCCTTGAGCACCCTGCTCCTCATTGTCGGTCAACTTACGGGAGGAGCACAGGGGTTGACTATCGCTTTGCTATTTGCGCTTATCATGAACGTAGGTTCTTATCTCTACTCTGACAGACTTGTGCTGAAGATGTATAAGGCCAAAGAGGTTGATAAGAGCCATAAGCTATATAAGACAGTTGATAAGTTACGGAGAAAAGCGCATCTTCCGATGCCGAAAGTCTACATCATACCGGGAGCAACACCAAATGCATTCGCCACTGGTAGAAACCCAAATAATTCTGCGGTGGCTGCTACAGAAAGTATCATCCAAATTCTCAGCCAAGAAGAGCTTGAGGGAGTCATGGCACATGAATTGACCCATGTTAAAAATAGGGATACACTCATTGCCACAATCGCCGCAACAATCGCCAGCATCATCGCTTATACTGCAATGATGGCAAGATGGGCAGCCATTTTCGGAGGATTCGGCGGTGATGACAGAAACGGTGGAAATGGTCTTGAGCTCATAGTGCTTGCTATCCTGACACCAATCATCGCGACAATCATACAACTGGCAATCTCGAGGTCAAGAGAATACCTCGCTGATGATGGTGCTGCAAAGATCTCAGAAAACCCAAAAGCATTAGCAAGGGCACTTAGAAAGATCAGCGAAGGGGTGAGCAAGAGACCGATGAAGTCCACAGAGAACACCAAGACGACAGCTTCACTCTTCATCATAAACCCTTTGAAAGGAAGCGGCCTGACAAATCTTTTCTCCACTCATCCACCTGTAGATAAACGTATAGAACGTCTCGAGAACAGATGAATCATTCCTCTTCATATCTGTTCTTGACAATATTGATTATGTCTTGGGCTTTCTTCTTTCCGATGAGGTCAATTGACATCAAATCCTCAAGACTTGAGTTGAGGAGATTCTCTATAGAACCGAATTTGCTGAGCAATGGCTGCGCAAGTTTAGGGCCTATGCCTGGCAATGCAGAGACTATATACTCCTGCTGCTCCTTCATAGTCAATGGTTTGGAAGAATGCATGCTGTAATCCTTGAAACCTTCGTCTTGTTCACGCCTTATTATCGTATAGATATAGGAAGATGTCTCTCTGGAATTCCTTGTGAATATCACAGGAATGCCATAGGATACAGTTATCGTGGTCATCATGCCCTGGATCGCTTTCGGATCAATCTTCCGTATGGCATATATGTCCTCATTGCCCTCTACAATGATGAGAGGACGCAGATAATATTCTTTCAAGGACTTGATCTGCTGTAAGAGCCTGCCGTCGGTTATGCTGTCAACAAAATCAGGGATACGTTTATACTCAAGCGCCACTCTAGAACTAAGCAGATAATCTCCGACATCAAGCTTCTTTAGATCTATCTTGCAACCCTGTTCGATAAGCTCTCTGACAATGAAAGAATTCTTTTCACGGTAATCGACCGCGACAGTATATTTCGGTTCTTTATGCTTGAAATCAAGGAGTGTTGTGTCCCGCTTTGATTCCTTCTCTTGCTTCATCTCTTTCATGAGCTTAAGCATACGTTTCTCCTTGTGAAACGAAGACCATCTATACATCTCATCGCGTGTCCCTTTGCAGTATAATACCATCACACTCCCCTTTTCCATCCGGCCAGTCCTCCCCCTTCTCTGGATAGTTCTTATCGCAGAAGGTATTGGTTCATAGAAGACAACAATATCAACCTGTGGGATATCAAGACCTTCCTCACCCACAGACGTCATGACCAATGTATCAAATTTTCCATCGCGGAATTCTTTTATCGTAGCTAGTTGATTCTTCTGTGACATGCCAGTATCATTCTTTTTTGTCTGACCAACAAAAAGCCTTGATTCTATCCCATCCATCTCTGCCAGCATCCCATTTATCTTCTCTCCCGTCTCGCGGTATTGTGTGAAGATGATCTTTCTCTTGCTCTTGTTCATGGCGATGAGTGATCTGAGCTCATCCAGTTTAGGATGTTCAACACCATTATCGACGAGTGATTTGGAGAGCAAGAGACATGATCTATAATCAGGATCGGCGATGATATTCTTTATTGATTTTGTCTTTGTGGATTGGCTTTGTGACTGTAATTTCTTCAAGTACTTATACAAAGGATCCATCCCCTGTGTCTCCAGAAGCTCAACCATATGGCTTATCTTCATCGCCTCACTCAGCAATGAGATGGTCTTCATGAGCTCAGGCGTCTTCTCACCTTCCATCAGATTCTTTTGGAGAGAACCCATCATAGAGATCAACTGTCTGCGTGAAAGACCATAAGTGTTCGTTACATAACCATATTGCTTGATCTGCTTCATCCTTGACGCATACATCTTATCAAGAAGATTCTTTATCTGGAGCATTGATGGTGGGAGGTTAGTCTCTATCCAACGTACATCCGTCTCCTGGACATAAGGTTTCACATCTTCATCATCATGGGTCCGCACCTCCATCTTCTCTATATGAAGGTTCCTGCAGATCTCATCTATCTTCTCCTTATCCGAACCGGGGGATGCAGTCAATGCAAGGATACGCGGACGCTTGGCAAGTTTCATATATCTTGAGGCGATGAACACATAAGAGTAGTCTCCTGTTGCGCGATGTGCTTCATCAAAAACAAGGAGTGAGACCTCAGACAGGTCTATGCGTGATGATATTATATCGTTCTCGAGGCCTTGTGGTGTTGAGAATATCAATCTTGAAGCTTCCCATTTCTCTTTTCTCTTTTCAGGGGATATTGATCCAGTGAGTAATGTGAAATCATCATCATGGTATCTCATGTGTTCCATGAAATAACTCATGTGTTGGTCCACAAGGGGTTTGGTGGGCGCAAGCATCAGTATCTTGGAATCTGGATATGCTTTTAGCCTGTGTGCCGCCATCATCAAAGCTATAGCTGTCTTGCCCATCCCGGTCGGCAGAACCACCAAACTATCTTTGCCGGCACAAGAAGAGAAGATAGTCTCCTGGTACAGACGTGGCTTGAAATCTTCCAGCATCCTCAAAAGGTATAATCATCAACTTATAAATATTATTCAGCAAGATGTCCAGTGATTGCCCAAGATGAAGATATCATACATTTTTCCAGATCTTTCCATGTCCAGGACAAAGTATATCATATCTCAAAGCCGACATCTTCCTTAAGGATACTTTCATCTTGGCTTCATCAGATGTGGCCAGATCTGTCCTGCCAACAACATCCATCCTTGTGTCAAAGAACAGATCACCCGAGAAAAGTATTTTTCTATCTTCTGCTTCATAAAATATGCACACAGAACCTTCGGCATGTCCAGGGGTATCATAGAACGTGAGACCAAAATCCTTCAGTCGTTCCTGAGGAAAAGGTTTAGGATCAAAACCTTTCTCATAGATCTCTTTGACTGTCTCAATATCCAGGACACTCCCGTGAGGATCATCATGAAGTGCAGCGATGGCATCTTCCGAGGCATAGAAATGTGAATCTGGAAAAAGCGAAAAAGCACCCACATGATCATAATGCATGTGTGTGAAGAGGACCATAGAAATGTCTTCAGGAGCAAGGGGCAATGAACGCTTCAATCCCTTCATGACAGATAATGAACCTGTGTCGATCAAGATTCGCCTATCCTTTATCAGGTAAGCATTACAGCTATGGAACCCATCAAAAAAAATTCTCACAATATTATCTGTCACATTCTGTATCATGATAAGGCACCTTACTGATCATTACACCACACTGAAATCATTGTACCACCACAGCACAAGATATGCTGCTAGACCCATGACCAATGCTGAAACGGTGGAGATGATGGGACCATAGACATAGATTGAGGCAGCAAGAACACCGACAATAGTAGCACATGAGGCATAGAATATTTTTGTGCTGTACAAAAGATAAGTGCCGGATACTGGCGCTGGATGCTCCTTAGTATCCGCATCCTCCAGAGCTTTTGATGATCTGAAGAAAAACAGCAAAATATCAAGAGGCACAAGACCCATCACTGCATACATTATGTTGAATTCCATGGCGATGACAACATTAGGATTGGCAAGTGTGGAGAACAATCTGAACAGCAATGCCAGATATATATTAGCTAAAGGACCGAATAGAGCAATCACTGCATTATCCAGATAATTATGCCCATATCTGAATTCGCCAATCCTCATCTTCTCATGATGATGTATCAGAAGCCCCGTGACTGGTAAGACCACATAGATCTCGCCCTCAAGGATGATGGATAAGAATAAAGCAATCAACAACATAT
>JBKGYM010000003.1:0-24197 GCA_046546115.1 Candidatus Woesearchaeota archaeon | reverse complement strand
CGCAGCGTGTTCCATGGCTAATTCTGCTTGTCTTTCAATATCATTCTTCTTATCCTCGCGGTTCAATGTTCCTGGTGTGTCTATCAGCTGGATCTTCTTATAGCCTTCTTTGATATAACCTATAAGTAGCCTTCTTGTCGTGAATGAATATGAATTGACTTCGAGATCGGATCCTGTGAGTGCTGAGATGAGTGTTGATTTTCCTACATTTGGGAATCCCACTACTGCAACTGTGAGCATATCCTGTTTTATGGCAGGGAAACCTTTCATAGTTCTTCTTGCCTTTTCAATCACTTCTAGCTGTTTTGATATCTTCTTCATTATGGAATCCACTCTTCCATAGAACATATTCCTGTATCTCTTGGCATCTTCTGCTGTCTCAGAAGTCTTTATCCTCCTTCTGGTCTCTCCTGCCAGTTCTTTGATCTTCGCTCTCGCCCACGGCATGGCTGCCAAAGACTTCTTGAGATCATCTGTGTCAAAGTGTAGTTTACATAGCTTATAATAGAAGTCAGGTAATCCGTCAATGCTGGGGAAAGATGTCTCAATACTGGAAAATACGCTGTTGAGGTAATCATCAACGCAGTCAATCCTAGCAAGCTCTTTGTCTTTTGCAGTGTTCAATCTGTCTTTGTTCTTTTTCTGGCTTTTCTCTGCAGCTTTCTTCTTTGCTCGGTTGAAAGCCACATCAAGATAGAACTTATAATCCTCTATGTTCTTCAGTCCCTGGAAATTCATATTGTATGATACTCCTTGTCTTTTTAAAAAACTTCCTTCCATCATTCTTCATTCTCATTGATAATTCAAAAAGATTATAAATCCTTTAGGATATTCAGATGCTATGTTAGAATTCCTGAGTTTTGTGGCGATGGTGCTTGTGGTATTCTCAGGTCTCATCTTTGGTCGTGTATTCCTGTTCATAGCTCCCGAGGAGAATAAAGCTGGTAAGATCTGGTTCAGGGTCTTATCTTCTGTGTTCTTGGCTGCTGTCATGCTTTCTGCCACAAAGAATGTTATGCTTGGTGTGATGTTGGCATCTGCTGCCTTTCTTGTCATGATCATGGCGAAAGATAATCTCTTGAAGGACAGGATGATGCGCGGTTTCTTATCAGGCATCCTTGGTATTGTGCTCGGTGTGCTGCTTTTCACTTCACCATCTCGTCCTGTGACTGCTTCGTTCATGTTCATGTTTCTCATGGCATACTCATCTCTGACATTCTTTCCTTCTCCTAAAGATGTGAACTTAAGACGATATCATGTTAAGAATAAACTAATGTATCTCAAAGAAATCTCTGTGCCATTCTTCACAGTCTTTATCTCGGTCTTATTGGCGTTTCTTGGTTTCTGAGCCTTTTTAGTTCTCAGGATTCAAAACTATTGGAAAAATTTAAAAACATTAATTCTTTTTCATGTATCATGGAGATAGAAGAGATAGAGATAATGACGTTAGCAGCAGGGGAATGCATGGATAATATTATGGACTCCCTGAACCATTATAGTCCTAGAAAGATCCATGTCCTTAATATCGAGAAATACAGTGAAAATTCTGAAAAATTCAAGAAGAGGATGGAGGACAAGGGCTACCAGGTCAGCATAATAAGGATAGGCGATAATATATGGGAGGACGTGTTGATGAAAGTAGGTGATATGGTGTGCGCAAATTCAGATATGGATAAAGAGCGGGAACGTAAGTTTGTTGTGCATACTGATACAGGTGATCCTATGCTCAGGAGTGTCATGACTGTCGCAGCTTTTGTGAATGGTATAAGGGCGTTGAGTTATGATGGTGGGAAGACACAGTTGCTTCCTCTCTTCAAGCTGAAATACCAGACGCCTCTCACTGATAAGAAGATGCAGATACTGAAGATCCTGAGAGAAGATATAACATGCTGCAAATCCTTCGATGAGCTTTCCCAACGTACCGGTATGTCTCTTCCCCTCATCTCATACCATATTAATGGCAATCTTAAGTCTGAAGGGCTTAAATCGATGGGCCTTGTGGATGTTGTTGAGCGTCAGGGTCGTATGAATGTGAGTATGAGCACACAAGGTCTTTTGCTTCTGAATGGTTATCTTGATCAGAAGGATGGTGATTCTGGAAAGTCCAGCAAATCTAATTATATGAAAGGCAATGTGAAAGAACAGCAACCGTGCTGAAATTTATCATTCTCTAGCCTTTTTCTTTTGGCTTTCCCTGGACCAAGTGAACATGTAGTCCATGACGAATAATCCTAACGCGAAGAAGATGGCTTCAAGCGCGAGAGGCACAGTGCTCTCGACACCAAGGAGCATAAGAGATATGGCGGTGGCAGCAGCGCCGTTCTTCATCGTGCCGAAAAGTGTGAGCAGTACACTGTTCTCATGGCTCAGATATCTTCTTGCGATCATGAAGATCGCTATCATCAGTATTATCCTGAGGATGAAAAGTAATATGGTGATATTCAATACATCTCCAAGATTCTCCATGATCATCTCAAGGTTGAATCCAACTATAGTGTATATGACGAAACCGAAACAGGTGCTTATGATCATCTTCAATGTATTATCAGGTATAGCTATTCTTCTTATTATCCTGCTCAAAATCATTGGTATTACAAGAAGGAAGAAAATCACTTCAAGGACATCAATAGGAGCTATAGCAGTGCGCATGAATATGTGTGTTCCTAAAGGTATGATTCCCAGGCTCACAATATATCCGATGAACTCGGCATATAGATCAACTTTCATATCTACATGATATATATAGCCGAGACTCACTATTCCTATGGCTGGAGGCATCAGAGAATATATAATCAATGCATTCCTATATAGCTCGTTTGAAATCAGCAGGTAGCTCATTGCTATGTATGTTGCTGACAGTATGAATGTATTTACGAGCACTAGCACCCCGACAAGCTCTTTCTTCTTTATGTTCAGGTGTTCTGCTCCAAGATTCCTTATGCTTATGCTCAGCATGAAGATCAGTATGAAGATAAGATAATCCTTGATGAAGGTAGCTGGTTGTGGGAAGAAGATAGCAAGAAAAAGAGCTACGAAGATGATCGCTTTTGTCTTATCTCTGAAACTCATCTTCTTTATATATTCCAGAACTATTTAAAAATCTATTCCAGCATTCTATACTATAATATGAACAAAAAATAAAAGATGAAAAATTATGTTCCTGGTATCACAGTGTGCAATCCATAGCTGATGCAAGTCTGTTCAGGTCTTGTAATCCACTCATCAGTTTTCCATCGATCTTCCATGATGGATAAGCAGTCACTCCTGCGGTCCGGCATTGTTCATTATTATCATCACAGTCTACAAAGAACTCATCACCATGTTCTTCAAATGTAGGTCCGAGGAGCTCTTTCTGCCTTGTGCAGTATTGGCACCACTCAGTACCATAGAAGGTAGCATCGCTTTCGAGAATGCATTCTGAAAGTGCATCGTAATCAATATCTGGGTCTGCCTGGTACTGACCATCCCTTCCACCCATCGCGACGAAGACAGAATAGAATATTATCATCACGAAAATTCCTAGGAATATCATGGACCCTGTGTTAGGTTTTTTCATCTTCGGCTTTTTCGTCTTTTGTGCATGTTCCTGTTTTCCAACTTGCCCATGCTCTTGTCTCTTCGTTTTTTTTCTTTTTGCCATTTGAACATCACCATTGTACCTCTCCATTCCTGACTGATCTTATTCCCAAGAACTATGACTTCATTTAACCAATTATCATTCCTTAATAAAACTTTTTTTATGTATGTACGATCAGAGCCTGTATCTTCATCATCTTATGATTTTCTTGAACACTCAAAAATTCATAAACTACTCTGAGATGAGAACAGAAAATATAAAAACTCTGTTGAGTGAGAGTTTATCAATGGACAATTCAGTTGTCAGGGTGAGGAACCTATCAAAAGGTTTCGGCAAGAAGATAGTGCTCAAGGATATTGATATGGAGATATACTCCGGAGAGATTCTTGGGCTTATAGGTATGTCTGGCCATGGTAAGACAACATTCCTGAATACCCTCATCGGTTTCCTGCGTCCTGATACTGGAGATGTGGAATTCAAGCTAGAACACCTCTTGGATTATGAGAATGCTTCGGATCAGTTCAGGTCGGTATACTATACTCATGATGAGGCTAAACGTATCTTTGGTTTTGCTGCTCAGGTCCCTTCTTTCTATCTTGATCTCTCTGTTGAAGAGAATCTTGATTATTTCGGAGCATTATACGGTCTCTCTAAAGACATAAGACGCACGAACACCAAGATTCTGCTCAACCTCATCGGTATATACAATTCACGGAAAGTAATAGCAAGAAACCTTTCCGGAGGCATGAAGAAGAGATTGGATATCGCTTGCGCACTCATCCATGACCCAAAAATACTCATACTCGACGAGCCTACCGCTGACCTTGATCCTGTACTTCGGAAGCAGATGTGGAATATCATCAAGAAGATCAACCAGAAAGGCACCACTATATTGATGGCTTCACATTTCCTTGATGAGGTCGAAGGATTCTGTGATCGCATTGCGGTCATAAGGCGTGGTGAGATGATACATGTGGGTACGCCTAATGAGCTCAAAGAGAATATATCAAAATCAGAAGAGATTGTACTTCAGACTTATCCAGGTAACAATCCTTATCTTCTCCGTCACATAGGTGGCAAGAAGCTGGGAATAGAGAAGATCGTCAATGAAGGGGAAAAGTTGAGGATATACACTACAAAAGCAGAAAGTGTACTCCATCGTGTCCTTTCAGTCATCAGTCATTCTAAGGAGACACTTGTCGAGGTAAATGTCAAGAAACCATCTTTGGACGAGGTTTTCGAAGAGTTTTACAGACAAGGCCGCATAAATGAAACAATGAATGATAAAGAGAAGAGTTCTAGCTCAGGGACCAAGAAAGGATCTGGCAGCAATAAGACAAAAAGTAAAAATTCAAGACAGGGATCATCAAAAAACAGTAAAAAGAGAAAAACAAAGGAAGGTAGATAAGAACTGAAATTGATGTGTGTTGACCTGCAGCAACGGGTCACGAATGCATACCAAAGTGGAATAAGATGAAAGTTGCAAAGATTGTAAGCAAGACGCTCAGGATGGTGATGAGGTCGAAGACCTCTCTGGCAGCAGTACTGTTAGGTCCGCTTCTGATAATAACTCTTGTCGGGTTGGCATTCGGCAACATATCACAATATAGTCTTAATATTGGAGTTTATGCTGATGAATATACTGAGCTTGTTGATTCTTATTTGGAGGCAGTCGGTAATGATACTACATACCAGATTACTCGTTATCCACTCGTAGATAATTGTATTAATGATATAAGGCGGGGCTCGGCACATACTTGTATAGAGTTTCCCGATGATTTTAGGGTTGGTGTGAATGGTTCGAACGAGATAAAGTTCTATGTGGATCACTCAAAGACCGATATGGTCGAGATAATACGTAATGTTGTTGTTGAGAGGTTATCACAAAGGACTGCTGAGATATCAGAAGAACGCACGGAAGATGTACTCTCAAGAGTTGAAGCTGTTGATGATATTATTAGTGAGCAAGCAGTTGTCTTGCAGGATATCTCCTCGGAACTTAATACAGCTGAGGATGACATCGATGAAGCCTTGGATGGCTTTGAATACATTAATAGCCTTATTGGTGGATCAGATGGTCGTATGGATGAGGTGGACGACCTCTCAAGTGATATGTTGGATAATTCAGAGATCATGAGAGATGAGGCATATGATGCTGTAGTCATAGGACAATCGCATATCGAAAGCAATAATAGTGATTATGAGGATTTGAGTAAGATTGAGGAAAAGGTCAAAAAAACCTATAACGATACCTACGAAGCCAGGATTGATGTGTACAATCTTATACGAGAGGATAAGGATGGAGCATCAGACATTGATTCGTCAGTAGCATCTGTTGAAGAAGATGTGTTGTCCGCAAAGGATTCTGTCAAAAAGAGTATAGGCCTGGTTACAGATGTAGGATCAGCTTTTTCTCAGGCCTCTGATGATTTTGCCGGCATAGAAGGGACTAAGAACATAACATCGCCTGTTAAGACTAAATTGGAACCTGTTGTTGCGGAGCGTGCTCCTCTTAGTTATATGTTCCCCACGCTTTTGGTCATGGTGATAATGCTTGTCAGTGTCATGCTTGCTGGTACTCTTGTTGTAGTGGAGAAGACATCAAACTCATTTTTCAGGAACTTTGTCACGCCCACTTCTGATATCTCTTTCATCGCAGGCATATTTTTTGCTAATATCATAGTCACATTCACCCAGTCATTATTGATAATACTGATGGCTAGTCTTGTGTTCGGAGGTGTCATGCTCACAAATCTCCTTACAATAGCTGTAGCACTTTTGATAATATCTGCTTTATTCACTCTGCTCGGTATGCTCTTAGGATATCTTTTCAATACACAAGAGATGGTCTCATTAGCTGGTATCACAGTGAGCAGTTTATTCATAATGCTTTCCGGTGTGATAATACCTTTAGAACAGATGCCTGAGTATATGATAAAATATACCGCTTATAATCCTCTTCTCATGGGTGAAGGGATTTTGCGAAGATCAATCATATTCCAGACTGAGCTTATCAATGAGGCCATCATGCGGGATGTATTCATGATAGTGGGCTTTTCACTTGTGCTACTATTGCTTGTGATTGTCACTCAGAAGGCAAAGAAGGAGGTGTTCCTCAATGGCTCAAATCTTTTCCGCAAGAAGAAAGTAACTGAGGAAGACGTCAAGGAGGATGATGGAGCTGAGGGGCGTAAAGAAAAGAAAGGCCTAGATTTCTTGGAAGATTATGTTGGTGACGAGAATGCTTCCAGAAAGAAAGGTAATGTGCTGTCAACAGCGAAGAAAAAGATTTCATCTTCTGGCGTGTTCACTAGATTGACCTCTAAGCTGAGACCCAAGAGTAAGGTTGATGAGGTCGTCTATACTGGTGATGAAGAGATGACGTATGGTGTCTCAGGGGATTCAGAGGACGATACAGATCACGATGATGAAAGCGATAGTGGTGCTGAAAAGAATGAAGAGCACAATAAAGATACAACAGACTCAGAGAGCCCTGATTTGAAGAATTCCAAAAAAACCAGAAAGAAGCCTAGTAAAGCAAGAAAGGACAATGCTGGAAAAAAGAGCAAAAGTTCATCAATCAAGGCAACAAAAAAATATTCTCAGGGCGAAGCTGATGTTGAGGAGCTTGATGATGCATCTCCTGAGCAGAGTGAACCTATGCTCACAAGAAAACTTGAGCCTTACCAGTATTTTGTCTTGAGCTCTGGTGTCATAATAAAAAGTTTTGGTTCCCTCATAGAAGAGCTGAATTCCATGGATGATGATACCTTCGAATATCATGTGGGTGAGGATCGTAATGATTTCTATCTATGGATAAAGAATGTCCTGAAGCAGGAGAAAGCCGCTGAAAAGATAAGGAAGATAAAGGATCCTAAAAAGATGGCGAAAATATTGAAACGATTCTTGCGTTAAGTCGAAAGTTATTTTAATCTAGTAAGGATTCCATTTGAGATGTTTTTGAAGCGAATCATGAGTTTCTTAACCTCGCGAGATGTGATTCTATTCTTGGTCGCTTTTATTGCTATCTTCATCTTATTTTTTCCTGTGCTTAAGCATTCAGAATTCCATGATGCTAATGTCGAAAGGATATTGATGTCACAGATGGATATCTCAGAGATGTTCTCTTCAAATTTTGATTCAGGCCATCCACCATTGATGTATCTGTTCTATCATTACTATTTATCCTTTTTTGATAATATTGATGATTTTGTGGAGATGATGCCTATCCTTGTCTTTTTCGCTTTAGCGATGTCTGTTTTTCTTGTTGTGGGACGTAAGTTTATTGGTCTTTTTCCTGTCCTGTTCTCTTTTTCTATCTTCATCCTTGCTACGCACAACACTCTCACTGATTATCTTACAAGAGGAATTGACAATATGTTCATGTTCATCTTCTTTGCCATACTCTCACTTTATTTCTTCTATAAGGCTTTTATGCTTCACGATGAGAAAGCCATGTGGCCTCTTGTCATTTTTGATATCTTGCTGATCTGGACTTATCATGCTTCAGTCTTCATGATTTTTGGACAATTCTTGTTTATCCTCTTCCACAGGCGAAAGCAATTTTTTGTTCTTAAGAATGTCAAGTATGTCGCTGTTTTTATCATAACTTCCCTTCCTGTCTTTTTCAATCTTTTCTACAGTATCCTGAATGATTCCGTGGCTGCTCCGATTGGCGATTCATCTATCTTGGAGATTGGAACTGGATTCATCAATCATATCTATCTTGATGAATTTCATCTTACCGTATTGGAGAATATTCTTGTTAATATTGGTGTATATATAACATCAGAATTTGTGACTTTTCTTCACATACTATTAAATGGCTTAGTTTTCTTGGGTCTTATCTTATTTTTTATAGTATCATTCAGGAATGAGAGGTACAGGCTCATGAAATATTATCTTTTTCCTTTCCTAATCATTATACCCCTCTATATAATATTGAGGGGAAGTAGTTATGAAGCCAGGTATTCTCTGGCGTTCTCATGGCTTATCTTCATGGCATCTGGTGTGGTGATTATTTTGCTTAAGCAGCTTTTTATAAGAATCACCAGCAAAAGGTTTGCTGATTTCGTCATCGGTGTTTTTGTCATCTTCATCTTGTTTTCTGCTATATCAAATATTGCTTTTGATTACGGGAATGAATCTATCTATAAGCCATTAGAAGAAGACTTCACTGAGCAAGATGTAGATGTATTGTTATTGCACGATGTTGATGATTTCAAGTTTGATGGTCCACTGATCTCTTTTATGTACTATACTGCAGAAAACCACACCCATTTCACAGAACTTTTTGATGGATGGTACAGCTATCATGATCCGGTATACTACCTCGATACCAGCCAAAACATTTCTTCTTATAAAAAAGTCTATATCAGTTATGATCGTGATTCTCCGTTTGCTTTCTATAATTTTTTTAATATGGGCGGATTAGATTACAAGATAGATGAGCTTTCTGTGGCTTCCGGTGATGAGTACCTTTATTTCCTTAAAGACCCTTTGGAAAACACACCAGAAGAGATACTCAGGGTAGGTAATGAGATCACTTCTAAGGCAGAATCTGAGTTTATTTACAAGATTGAATCTTGCTTATACCAACTTAAGGTCTGTCGTTTCGATGGAAAGATTGTTGCTGGTGTGCCTACGCATTTGATCACTGCAAACCAAGATGATGAAGAAATTCACGATTTTCTTGATTATCTTGGAGAGTTTTCAGGGCATGGTGATATCAGGGATTTTATGTTGTACATAGGGCAAGATGGGCCGGATGACATTTCGGTCAATGGTGCAGACTGTGATTTGTATGCTGAATATGTCGAAGGCGCTTCATATATCTGTGAGCTTCATTGAATCATCAGAAAACTTTTTAAATAAACTGCTGTTCTCAAGGTTGATATGGCTAGAAAAACGGTTTCCAAGTCTGTGAAGAAAAGTTGGTACAAGATAGTAGCACCTAAAGTCCTCAATGATGTAGAAGTAGGCGAGACACAGGCAATTTCACCTGATGCTATTGTTGGGCGTACTATCAAGTCAAGTCTGATGAGTCTGAACCGGAGCTTCCGGAAACAGAATGTCACAGTCACTCTCAAAGTAAAAGAAGTCAAAGAGAAGACAGGGATATGTGATATCCAATCATATGTGATGAATCCGTCTGGTGTGAAAAGGCTTGTGAAGAGAAGGCGCGATAAGATTGACGATTCATTTGTATGCAAGACTAAGGATGGAAAGCTTGTAAGGGTAAAACCTATGATACTCACACGGTCCAACACGAGCAACCCTACATTGTCTGCAATGAGGCATGTGATGAGATATGCGTTCATGTCTAAGATACTTAATCTTTCCTATGGTCAGTTCATTGAAGAAGTCCTGAATGATAAGATCGTGAAGGATGTCAAGAAGCTGGTAAGCTATATATACCCCGTGCGGATGGTTTCTGTAAGGGCTTTCAAGCTTGAAGAAAATCCTAAAGTGAAATCTACACGGCTTACAGTCACAGACAAGAAATATTATGATCATGCAGCCACAAAGCTTGAAGAGAAGAAGTCCTCCCCTAAACCTTTGTCTACTGCTTCCGAAGGGAGTGCTGAGCCAACTGTAGTCGTGGAATCCAACTGATTGTTCTCTCAATTTTTGTCTATCTTTCCAAGAAACCTTTTTATATTCTTTCAGAGTATTCTGTATCATGGAAGTAATTTCTCAAGGAGCAGAGGCAACCCTGTATTCTGACAGAGGGTATATCATCAAGAGTAGAGTGCCAAAAGGTTACAGACAGACAAAATTAGATGTCTCACTCAGGCGTTACAGGACTAGGCGTGAAGCGAAAGTGCTTGAGAAATTATCGGGATTGGTTGATGTACCTAGCTTAATATGTTATTCTGATGGGAGAAAGATATTCGGAACGGTGCCTGATGGGATTAATACTGAATCATTAGATGTATTTGTCATCATGGATAGGGTTGATGGTGATAAGCTCAAGGATATACTAGATTCCAAAAATCATGGCGAACTGATGAAGAAGGTTGGCCGTGCAGCTGCGCTTATGCATCAGATTGATATTGTACACGGAGATTTCACGACTTCTAATATGATATTGACATCTTCATCAGTGTCGATAATAGATTTCGGGCTGAGCTATTTCTCTGAGAAGCTTGAAGATAAAGCAGTGGACATACATCTCTTCAGACGCGCTCTTGAGAGTGGTCATCCGGAGATTGCTGAAGAATGTTTCAGGTCCTTTTGTGAATCTTACTCCAACAACTATGAAGATGCTGCAGATGTCTTCAACAGGCTCGAGAAGGTAGAAATGAGGGGGAGGCATAAGCAGAAGCATAAAGGTGGTTCTATTGTATAAGATTATCGCTATAGGTAGCACTAACAGCACAAAAGTGGATGCTCTGAGGGATATTCTGGAGGAATATCCAGAACTGTTCTCGGATCCTGTGGTGATGACAGCGAAGGTCTCTTCAGGCGTAGCTGATCAACCCATCGGATTTGATCAGATCATAAGCGGCGCAAAGAACAGGGCAAAAACTGTTTATGAAGAAGTGGGTCCTGACCTTGGTGTTGGACTGGAAGACGGGCTGGCAGAAGTTCCTCACACTGAGACTGGCTATATGAATTTCTGCGCTTCTGCAATATACAATGGACATGATTTTTTTGTTGCTATGTCTGGCGGTTACGAATATCCTAAAGAGGTCATAGAAATGATCTTAGAGAGAGATATGAACATAACCGACTCATTCCTTGAACTTGGCTTGTCTGATAAGAATGATCTGGGTGCAGCAGAGGGTGCTATTGGTGTGATGAGCAGAGGCCGTGAGAACCGTATTGATGGCACAAAGATTGCGCTGCGACGTGCGTTGATGAAGATTGAGAATGCTAACCTCTTTTGAAGCTTAAGAAAGTTATAAAAATGATACAGGAATACTCCTCTATATGAGGTTGATTTCATATGGATGCTGATGAGAAGTTCAAGGTCATAACAAGGAATCTACAGGAAGTGGTGGGTGAAGATGAATTACGCTCATTGCTGAAGGAAAGAGAGTTAAAGCTCTATTGGGGTACTGCTCCCACTGGCGGTCCACACCTTGGGTATTTTGTGCCTATGTACAAGATCGCAGATTTCTTGCGTGCTGGTGCACATGTGAAGATCCTTTTAGCAGATCTACATGCTTATCTGGATAATATGAAAAGCACATGGGAGCTTCTTGAGCGACGGACCGAGTATTATGAATTCATAATCAAAGAGATTCTTAAACGCATAGGTGTGCCCTTAGAAAAGCTTGAGTTCGTGAAAGGCACAGATTATCAATTATCTGAAGGATATACATTAGATATGTATAAGATGTCTGCGCTTGTGACTACAAGGGATACACAGAAGGCTGGTGCTGAGGTCGTCAAACAGATAGAGAGTCCTAAGATGAGCAATCTGCTCTATCCTATACTACAGGCACTTGATGAAGAGCATCTTGGTGTTGATGCGCAATTCGGTGGTGTGGACCAACGTAAGATATTCATGCTCGCACGTGAATTCCTTCCTAAGGTAGGATATAATAAGCGTATACACCTACTTAACCCAATGGTACCAGGCCTTGGTGATGGTGGAAAGATGAGCTCTTCTGATCCTAATTCAAAGATTGAGTTCAGTGATGGTGATAAGCAGATAAGGAAGAAGATAAGCAAAGCATATTCTGCAGATGGTGTGATTGAGGACAATGGTCTTCTTGCCATGATGAAGTATGTCATATTCAGGCGACTAGAGGATGAAGGACGTGATTTTGTTGTAGAAAGGCCTGAAAAGTATGGCGGCAAAGTAAGCTTCGCTGATTACAGTTCATTGGAAGACGCTTTCAGGACGAAAGAGCTATCTTCAATCGATCTTAAGCAAGCTCTTTCAGAAGAGCTTATAACGCTGCTTACTCCGTTGAGAAATGCCTTAGCAGATAATGCAGACCTTGTGAAAGCTGCTTATCCTTGAGATTCATCATGTTGAAGCTCTTTGCAATCTATCATTGTGTGAAACGATGTCTCTCTTATTTTTTCACATTCGATTTCTTCATCAATCAGTTCCCGGAATCTTTCCAGGAGGTGATGCTGCACGATGATCCTGAATTCTTCATGATCATATAATTCGACACTTGCATTTATGAACGAATCTCTGAATATGATATTATCATCCTTGAGTGTTCTTTTTGTTGTAGTGAGGTTGAATTCTCCTTTACTTGCGATCTGTGAAAATCCTAAAGAGTATACAAGATATTCGTCTTTCTCTTTGTTCTCCGTGATGATATCTTGAAGGTCTTCCATGACTTCTCTTTCCTTATTGATCTTCTCTCTGGCATTGCTGATATCCTGTGTATCTATTTGGTCTATTGTGATCAAGGACATGACAACAATTGCGATGATGATAAATGCTCTCTTATCCATCCTCTTCATTATCTTTTTCAATATGCCGATTATGAGTGAGACCAATGATATATAGTATAGTGGGAGCAGATATAATATGACCCTCCCCGGAAAATCAAAAATCAATGAAACGCACCAAAAAATCGCTAATTGACTGATGGTGATAAAAGATATCATGTATCGGTTCTTAGCTTTTTGGTCCTTAGGCCTATCAAATATCATGGCAAACACAAGCACCATGCCAAGAATCAAGATTTTTGTGAAATCAACTGGATCACTGTCTCCGAATAGATTACCTCCCATGGTTGTTCTGCTGGCAAGCAATATTGTCTCTGTCACCAATATAAGGCAGAAGAGCATTATAGATGCCACGAATGATACCTTATCTTCATTCTTCTTCTCTTTGAGATAATCTGAAAGTCTTTTTTTCAGATGCTTCATGCTCTTCCCCCATCCTAATACTAAGCAGATTGTGATTGTTGTGAGCGCTAAGTGCAGTTGTCCTGTCTCCATTGTGCTTATGTTGAGCAATGATGAGAACATGAACCCGTTTGCATCGTCAATCTTTCTGCTTCTTATGAACCTTAACATAAATATTGTTGTGATGGCAGTGAGTATGATATTGGTCTGGTAGAATAATCTGAAACCCAAAAGGAATGTGAGGATGAACTGCTTTTCAAAAGCGAGCATCATTATGATGAAAATACCAAAAATGTGACGTCCAGTAGTCAGTTTGGAGAGAGTAAGTATGAGAAAGCATAGAAATGCAAAAAGACCATATACAGCAAGATGTAGTGCTGAGTAATCTGTTCCTATAGTCCTAACAAGGATGTTCTGGACGATGAACCCGAAGAAAGGGTGATACTCTTCTCCTTCTGCTCTGAGTGTCATAGGATCCAGATTGAGGTTCAGTGATGTGAGAAAAGCTCCTGTCTCATCGCTCGAGAGATACTCTTCACGCTCCAATCCTGACTCTGTGTGCACCATATAGGTGAGAGAAGCAATCAGGATCGATAAGATGATAATGCTTATCGGGCTGATCTTTCTATCCATGATGCCGGCATAGTGAGTTCCGTATAAATATTTAACTTCGCTTTCCATCAATTTTATATATTCACTGGCATGACTCTTGTGTATGGGAAAAGATTATACTGAACAAGAACTAAGTGACATCCGTGAGGCGTGTCGTGTTACGGCTGAGGCGAGAGAATATGGCAAATCACTCATAAAAGTCGGTGCCAGCATGGTAGAAGTGTGTGACAGGATAGACAAGTTCATACTCGATAAAGGTTATGGCCTGGCATTTCCTGCTCAGATCTCACTCAATGAGTGTGCAGCTCATTATGGTGCTTCACTTGATGATCCTATCGTTTTCTCTGAGAAGCATATCGCAAAACTTGATCTAGGGGCCATGAAGGATGGTGCTCCTGGTGATACAGCAGTGACCATTGACTTAAGTCCTGACGGGCAATATAAGAATCTTCTGGATGCTTCAGAGGAAGCATTGAGAAGAGCTATATCTTCTGTGAAGGCAGGCGTCTCGACTTCTGAGATAGGTAAAGAGATCGCTAAGGTCGCTGAAGAGTATGGTTGTGTTCCTATAAGGAATCTTTCCGGCCATGGGATAGGAATAAATGATCTTCATGGTTCTCCGAAGATACCAAATTATGACACCGGTGAGAATGTTCTTCTTGAGGAAGGCATGACCATTGCCATAGAACCTTTCATGACTGATGGTGCTGGTCATGTGATAGAGAAGGGCGAGCCGGAACTTTTCATGCTTGTCGGCCGTGCATCAGTCAGAAGCCCTATTACCCGTAAGGTCCTCCAGAAGATATTGGAATTCAAGGGGTATCCTTTCGCGAGAAGATATCTTGATAAGACCTTTGGAAAACCAAGAGTGAACTTTGCGTTCAAAGAGTTGGATAATCTTGGTGTACTCCATAAATTCCCTCCTCTGCTGGATAAGGATGGTGGTGCTGTGGCTCAGAGCGAGCATTCTGTACTTGTTACAAAAGATGGTTGTGAGATTCTCACGGAGTAAGATGAGAGAGGTTCTGGCCCAATATTTTTTATTATAATTTCTCTAGGTTAACCAGTTAATTTTATAAACAACTCCTTATTTATCCAGTCACATTGGTGCGTCTATAGTACAATGGCTAGTATACCGGCCTTCCACGCGTTTGAATTGGAGACTCACATGGTCTCCGCATCTGATGCGAAGACAGCCGGCGATCCGGGTTCGAATCCCGGTGGGCGCATTCTCTTTTTACTTGGATTCGAACATCCACATAAACTCAGTTTATGGGACCCACACTGTCGCTTAGGGAATCCGGTGGGCGTTGTTTTTTCTAAAACTAATTACCGTCCTTCTCACGTGCTCAGAATGAGCAATTTTAAGAATGGAAAAAAAAATAAAAAATTATGCTGGTCCATCAAGGAGATATTCACTTTCTGTCTTTCTTCAAGCACATGAACCAATCCAGGCAGTATTTCCCTTCTTCATCTGTCTCCATCCTTTCTTTTGCTGTCCCGCAAGAGCCTGGTGGGGGGATTATCACATCTTCTCCAGGTTTCCAGTCAGCAGGTGTTGCAATATTTTCTTTGTCTGCTTTCTGTAGAGCTACTATTATCCTTTTTATCTCTTTCATGTTTCTCCCTGTTGATGCAGGATAATACAACACGGTCCTTACTTTTTGTTTGTCATCTATTATGAAGACAGCTCTGACAGCTTGGGTATTGGATGCATTCGGTTGTATCATACCGAACTTTCTGGCCACTTCCATCTTTATGTCTTCAATCACAGGGAATGTGACTTCAACATCTTTCATGTCTTTGTATTCAATCTCCTTGATCCGCCTGAGCCATGCGATGTGTGCGTACAGGCTATCGATAGATAACCCGATGAGCTCTGTATTCAATCTTCTGAATTCTTCCTGCATTGTTGCAAACGTCATGAACTCTGTCGTGCATACTGGCGTGAAATCAGCAGGATGCGAGAATAGTACTACCCATTTATCGCTGTAGTCATCCGGAAAATTGATCTCTCCCATGGTTGTATTTGCCTTGAATGATGGTGCATCATCTCCGATCAATGGCATCGTCACTTGTTCTTTATTTTCTTCTTCCATTTTCATTTTCCTCCTTACATTTTTTACAAATTCCATAAAAATTCACATGTGTGGTATCAACATCGAAATCCTTTATCCTATTCCCTACTTCTATGGCATGAGATAATAGTCCATCTGATCTCATGTCGATAATCTTCCCACATCTCCTGCATATCAGGTGATGGTGCTGTTCTGATCTTGGTTCGTATCTTTGTACTCCTTTGATTTCCACTTCATTTATCATTCCTTTATTGCGTAAGAATTGAAGATTGTTGTATATGGTCTTCTTGCTCACCCTAGGAAGTCTCTTCCTCACATGTCCAAATATATCTTCTACTGATGGATGATCATGATTATTTTTCAGGTGATCTAGGATGATCATTCTCTGATTTGTCAGTCTGAACTCATATTTTTCCATTGATGTCAGATAACATCAGTTGTTTTTTTAAATTTTTGTTTAATGTATGATGGCTGGATGGACAGAGAATTTGGTTTTGGCAAGTCTCTTGAGTGGAATCTATGTGGACGTAATGAAATATTGTATGATAAACGCAACCATGTCTGAAGAATATTGTCCTCAAAAGACCTTTTCAATCGTGTGTCTTCTCAGGACTCCTGATGAAAAAAACTAATGAATTGAGCACAAGAATGATACCCATGACAAGTATCGCTGTGTACAGGGAGAATCCATCAGCAAGATAACCTGCGAAAGGCAGGATCATTATCTTACCTAGACTTTTGAATAATGATAGTGCAGAACCGAGTGTTGCACGCTGCTTAGAGCTGACATGCTGATGGAATTCATTATTGGCAATCGGCGAACGGATGTTCTCGATGATTACAACCAGGAAGAACAATAGTACACCAACAATCGATATGAATCTTGAACCCAGAATCAGTACGGGTATCACTGCTAAGAAAGATAAGATATTCATTGTCCGTCTGCTCCCGCCCAATAGTCTTTCAAATAAGTAAGAGTATCTTACAGCAATCGCTGTGAGGATGAGTGATGCAGAGTAGATCACACCGAACATGGATATGGCAATGCCTGCTTCTTTCATGTAAGGTTGTATGAACTTATTCAGCGCAGCGAGTACAGAGCTGAATATCATGATGTTGATGATTATTACCATAACGTGCCTTTTCCTGATGAGGCTCAACATGGAATCCTTCGTGTGCAACAATGAATTTTTCATGGTGAACCCGTGATCCTTCTCTCTTATCTTCTCCCACCTCATAGAGAGCACAAAATTGAAGAAGGCAGGGATTGCAGCGATGAAGAACACCCAGGAATAACCTAACCTTGCCGCCAGGAAGCCTCCTGCTGCTGTTGCGACAGACTCACCAATTCTCGCATAGAATTTCTGTTTTCCTTTCACTTCTGTATATTTTGGATTCCCTTTTGGATTCTGTTCCAGATAATCGAATGTGTAAGCTGTCTCAGTGCCGGTCCTGAAAGCATTCCCTAATTCGAAGAGGATCTGCGCAATCACGAAACTCCAGAAGGTTCCAGCCAGCCCGTATGCAATATACGAGAGGAATATCCCTAGTTTGGATATCATGATGCTCTTCCGCTTCCCATAAAGGTCTGCGAAAACACCTGTGGGTATCTCAATAAGCAGGCTGAAGATGCTGCCTATTGTGAAGACCCAGAATATCTGGCTGTAGTCAAGATTCTGTGCTTGCAAGAAGATGACAAGAATTGGAGTGAAATATGTTTGGTTCTTCAGGAACGAAGTGATATAGAACTTAGTAACCTGTCTCATGTTTTTCTTTTTTTGATACTATTATTTATAATTATTGAAAATTTTGCAGGGATTTAGGGCTAATGTCTCAAGGCTTAATACAAGTTATGAAAGGCTTCATTATACAGACAAATTGGCTAATCTATCTTTGTTTTACTATTCCTTACGAAATTTTCAATTCAAGGAAGTTTGGCTATCTTAACACAAAACATTGATCTTTTGCTATGGTATCATAGGTCATATGGACTTGGAATGATGTCCAATCTTGTTCAGTTATGAGCTCTAGTCACCATCATCTTCTAACAGTTCTTCTATATCTGCATACATCCTTCCATCGTTTCCTGTCTCAAAGCCGATCTTCCTGTAGAACTTTTCAGAATCTCTTGTAGGTGTCAGAAATACCTCGTCAAATCCATCCTCTTTGAGTCTTTTTGTGATCTCCATGACTAATCTCTTTCCCATACCTTCGCTTCTATAATCATCATCGACTGCCAGATATTCAATCTCTCCAGCGATCCCACCACTGATGAAACCTACAATCTCACACATATCTTCAGCGCACAGCAGATATCTCCGTTCATCTTTTGCTATCAGCCATTCCAGTTGTTTTGGATACCCTTCATAATAGTCTTCTGGGGAGAATGACCTGCTGGCTAAGCTCTCGATATCATCAAGGTCATATTTTTCTATCTCTCTTATGGTGTATTGCATATTGTGAGGTTCATGTTCCAATATTAAAACATGATGCATCTCCTAAAAATCATATTTATAAATTCAAGTCTATTCTCTTTTAGTATGACGACCGAGATAGTTATTGTTCTTGCTCTATTGCTCGCAGGAATTCCTGTAGCAAAAGCTATTGAGAGACTGGCTGTCGCGGTCCACCGCAAACGTTTCGGAGTTACAATAGGAAGGCCAGATGTTGGCCCTATCGCTTTCAATGCGGCCTTTGCGTTGATACTTGTGGTACTTCTAGGTTTCCTTAATATAAGTATAGATACAACCACTTTCGCTGATTTTCTTGAGCTTGTCCCTGATATTCTCACAGTCTTGATGCTTTCTCTGCTTCCTGTAGTGATAACCCGCCTTGTGATGCTGTTGCTAGATAAGGCGATCACTGGCAGTGGCATAAAGAATCTCATAGATAATTATGGTAAGGGACATCTCTATAATGTCGTTTATTGGTCCGTTGCGATTTTCCTGCTTTTTTCTTTCGGCAGCTCGGTGTTCCACATCGCCGGGTACGATGTCAGTCCGTTGATTGGAGCATTATGGAACATATCCGTGCCCTTGCTGATATTTGTCTTGCTTCTTCTGTTCTTCTCTTTAAAGGATTTGGTGTCTGAGTTGGCACAGGGGTTGTATATGAGGAATGCAGGTATTCTCAAGCCAGGTCAATATCTGATGTTTGATGATGCAGAGATAAAAGTGGATCACATGCATCTCTGTGGGATTGTCGCTGAGGACAAGAAGAACAATGTTTTTGTGCCTTATTCCAGGCTCATGTCAGGAGTTTCTGTGAAGAAGACAAAAACTGTCCTGGAGAAACTGGAGGATATAAAGGAGAAGTATGTAGCACAGGACCCTAGTTATTGTGGGCCTGCTTCGCTTTCTATGGTTCTTAAGATGTTTGGTTATGACATCTCTCAGCAAGAGATTGGTGAGAAGGCGAAAACTAAGGTATCGAAACATGGTGAGCCTGCCGGTACCACTCCTGACGATCTGTTGAAGGTGGCCTCCAGTGTGACAGATGGCAATGTCCAAGGTGTCTGGATAGATGCTGATCATATATCTGATCTTCGCACAGAACTCCTCAAATGGTTTGAAAATGATGCTTTGGTGATTGTAGACTACAAGAAGTCTTATCTGTTCTCTAACGCTAAGAAGGCCCATTATTCTGTATGCTTAGGTGTATCTGGTGATGAGCTGCTCATACTTGATCCCAGCAGTAAAGCAGGCGGGGTATATTATGCTGATTATAGGAGAGTCCAGGCAGGCATGGATACGCATTCTGAGCTCATCAGCGGAAGACGAGGTTATATGGTCCTTGCTATCGATGGTACATCTGCCCATAAGAGGATAAGTGATGGTTTGATCTATCTTGATGAGACATTCTATGATAAGCTCACTAAGACAATATCGAAAGGTCTTGCTGATCTCCAGCATAGCTCCAGAAGAATCACGAAGATATTCCCTAAGAGATTGTCAAATCTGGCAGGCAAGGATGAGAAGATAACGAGATTGTGGAGACCAAAGAATAAGAAGGATGATAAGGAATGATCTCTATTCTCTGCTGATATTCTTTTCTTTTTCCATCTTCTCTACTTTCTCAAGAAGTCTTGGCATGGATTCATAGATGTGTGTGACTGTGGTGATTATGTGCTCTTCAGTGGCTTCCCTGTTCTCAAGCCAGTCTTCTACTTTCTCATGGATATCAAGCACACCATTTTTTTCCTCATTCGCTAATTCGTTGAAAAAGGCACGTCCATACCAAAATTGTCTTTGATGAACTCCTTATGGTCTGTTCCCATGGCGATGACGAGGTCATTGTCTTCTATGAGTTCTCTGGAAAGCCTTGTCTGTCTGTGCGAGATATCCGCGACACCGAAGCTTCTCAATGTCTCCAGAGTGACAGGGTCGGGCTGTTGTGGCGTCGCTACAGTGCCTGCTGAGCTTATGTCTAGCTTCATACCTTTGTCTTCTGCAAGCTTTTTTGCGCAATACTCAGCGCTCAGGCTTCTGAAAATGTTTCCTGTGCATACAAATACAATCTTCATGTCTTATCTTCTCCTTGATTTCTCAATTTATCCATTTCTCATACGTCTATCTTTAGGATGATTGGGCAGTGATCTGACCCTATGACATCATCCAGGATCTCTGAATCCCTCAGTCTGTCCTTCAAGCTCTTCGAGACGCAGAAATAATCAAGACGCCATCCAACATTCTTCGCTCTCGCATTGAACATATAACTCCACCAAGTGTAGGCATCTTTCCTTTCTGGATAGAAATGCCTGAATGTGTCGATGAAACCTGATTCAAGAAGTTCAGAGAACTTATTTCTTTCCTGGTCGGTGAAGCCAGCGTTTCCGGGTTTACTTTTTGTGGTCTTGTTATTTCCAGGTCTTGCGATATCAATCTCCTTATGTGCTACATTCATATCTCCGCAGACTATTACTGGTTTTTTCTTCTCAAGCTCTTTCAGGAACCTCCGGAAATCGTCTTCCCATCTCATCCTGTAGTCGAGTCTTGCAAGATCTCTCTGTGAATTTGGTGTGTATACAGTCACAAGGAAGAAACTCTCGAATTCTGCAGTTATGATCCTCCCTTCATTATCATGCTCTTCCATCTTCATGCCATAAGTGACATCTTTTGGCTGCATCTTAGTGAATAAGGCAGTCCCCGAATAGCCCTTCTTACCAGCGAAATTCCAGTATTGTTCGTATCCGTCTATGCCTGTATCCAGCTTCTTGTCCGTCTTAGTCTCCTGCAGGCATAGTATGTCAGGATCTTCATCCTTCACAAATTCACCTAGGCCTTTTCTCATCACTGCTCTGATTCCATTCACATTCCATGATATGATTCTTTTTTCAGGCATGATTCTGCTTTTCCACTACCTAATTAAATAATTTTTGTACAACTTTTCCGCACCAAAACAACACAAAAACGAAATATTTATATAATAAATCACACTAAGATACTAAAATGTATACTAATGTATGTGATTCTCGTCGGAGGATGATTCATACATTACCCACACAAAAAAACACACACGAGGGTGATCCCATATGTTTAAGAAGATGAACAAGAAAGCTGAAATGGCAATCGGGACCTTAATTATATTCATCGCCATGGTCCTGGTAGCTGCGATCGCTGCAGGTGTTGTCTTGCAGACTGCTACAGCCTTACAGAATAAGGCTTTGCTTACAGGAGAGAGGACAAGGGCTCAGATTGGTACAGGACTTCAACCTTTGCTTGTCTATGGTGAGGATGGAGATGATAGATTCCTTGAGACATTCTACATAAAGCTCAAGCTCGCTCCAGGTTCTGACGCATTGAATTTTGATGATATGCTGCTCGCGATTGACACTAACACAGCCTCACAGGCAAGCATACATGGAGAACATATAAAGAACCTCAATAATTCTAATATCGAGGATGATGATGGGTGGAGAGAGTTGGATTCAAAGAAGGTCGATTTCAATGACAATGGCCGCGAAGATTATTTAAGGCTCTATAACGAGACACATCTCCAGTTCAATCTCTCGAATGCTTCTAAGTCCTACGAGGACGACAATTATTTCACCCTTTTCGGTGAGATTGAGTTCAGAGAAGATGGCGAGACATTGAAGGATGCTACAGCTACAGATCCTGTAGAGATAAGAACATTCTCAGGGAAGATAAAAGATGCTTCCGGTGAACAGTACGGGACTTTCCATATCGCTGGTAGCGCGACTTCATCCACCAGCCTTGGTAATGAAGTCTTCATGGTTGTCGGTGATGGTACATCCAGTGAGCAGGGTGCCTTCTCGGTAGATTATCTTTCAAGAGGTAATACTTTCATGGATGGTTACTTACAGACTGGTGATGTTGTCAAGATCGGTCTTGTAGCTCCACATGAGCTGGGTGAAGACGAACGTCTCGATATAAGGTTCGTACCAAAGACAGGTACTCCAAGGACTCTTAATATTGTAGTGCCTGATCTTGTCAATGCGGAAAGGGTATATATGTACCAGTAAGCTGGTGCATATTTCTTTTTTTTATTAGATATTGTTTGTCAGCACATGATTTGACTGTACTGACAATGTCGTATTATGGTATATAGCGGTAGGTGGTGATATGGAAATTTGCAATGAGGTGGCTGGAAGCTATAAGATTCCGTCATCTAAGAAGATTGCTGCCACCATGAAGCTCATGGACAAAAAATCTGAGCAGGCTTATACCTCTAAGAAGGTCTCAAGATATCTCCAGAAGGCCATATCAAGAAAGAGCACGCTCAGCACTGCTTTGAAGAGTGTATATAAGGTGCATGAGATGTACACGAAGACGAATATCATCAGGGAGCGGAGATACAGACGCGCGAACCGTATGACTATCATACATCCTTCTAAAATAGCCGACGGGAATTACAACTCTTAGGAGTTGAGCAGGGCATCGCTTTTGCGATGCCCTTTTTCTCTTCGTCTCTCAATGAACAAGAATATTTCTTTGGGTCACATTGGTTTAAACCAAAATTATTTAAAATCACTTACAGCCCCTTCAGGTATGGACCGGCATAGTGTGAATGAGGAACTTTATGGAGTGACTGTAAGGAAAGAGGAACAAGTGTCTCCGGGATCGGAACAAGCTCCATCGGAGAATCTGATTGACGATGATGAAAGTGTGAGAAAGAAGATAGAGGAATCCCTGGATAAGATACGACCTTTCCTCAACATGGAAGGTGGGGATGTCGAGTTTGTCGGGCTAGATGCTGCTAATGGCAAAGTAAAGGTACGGTTACAAGGTGCGTGCAGTCATTGTGCTATATCGTCTGTGACCTTGAAGACAGGTGTTGAGAAGACTTTGATGGAAGACATACCTGAAGTGAAGGGCGTAGTCCAGGTGGAATGAAATATTCTAGCATTTTTTGAGGATAGTACCCATAATTTTTAATATGGTTACTCACTACTAATCAAAAATTATTTAAGTGTCCGAATCATAAAATGATTTGGGTTTGATTTGATTTTCCTGTGAGTGAGCCACATGGACAAAGAAAGTATTTTAGATGAGTTGGCTGATGATTATGAAGATAAATTTGGCCACGGTGGTGAAAGTGATTCTGTGGCTGAAGGCGTAGATTGGCTTGTGGACAGATTGGAGAGGGATGATCCTGATGCTGGAGATTCTGGCCATAGATTGATCTTACGGAATGATCTCTGTTCTTTCCCTGAGCTTGATTACAGGAGCGGAGGCATAATAGGCAAAGAGAATCATCTCATTGTTGACCCCAATCCTATTTTTTCACGGATAAGGCGAAAGAGGGAACAACGGGGTGGCGATTCGTTGCCCTGTGATAAGCATTACGAAATGAACAGGATAATTGAGTTCCTCAGTAATGTTCTTCCCAGTGCTCCTTTCTTTCAGCGGATTTCGAATCAGGATTCGAATATCGCGGATTCTTCACGAGCTTTCTTCTTGGATAGCCCTGATTATTCAAGATTCAGTGTGGCTGAGCATTCAGGGCTCATTGAACGGGAGATTGAAAGCTTGTCTGACAGTATGTTTATCAGGACAGCGTTCCAGAATCCTCTCTATCGCTATAATGTCAGTCTGGACGAGGATGTGACCGAGGATATTGTGAAAGAGACGTTGCTGACATATTTC
>JBKGYM010000002.1:0-26782 GCA_046546115.1 Candidatus Woesearchaeota archaeon | reverse complement strand
AAGGAGATATGCCGATAGCCTTCTTCGCTTCAATCTTACTCTCGGGAGGCACGAATCTTGACGTATCGACCCCCAGAGGAAGGACGAACATCTTTGTGCTTATCTTGTACCATTTGAAAAGATTCATGGATTCATGGGATGGCATCATGAGCACGTCACATTTTGAATATGTAGATTTCACGATCCTGCGGGATAACGCAGAGACAGGATTATAGAGGAGTGGTCTTCCGAGTGCACGCGAGAATAGCTCCCATTCGATAGAATGCACATAACTCACTACCTTTTTCTTCATTGAATGGCTGAGAGAGATTGCTGTTCTCCCTATGGGACCGACAGAATGGGTCCAGACCAGATCCGCTCCTGTGAGGATACTCCTGATTCTCGACCTTTTGACTCTGGGAATATCAAAATCACCGACACGAAGATTACTGGTTGGGAGAAGTATCTCTCTGACACCCTCAATCCGCCTGCGCCTCCCATGGAAATTAGGAGCTATGACAGTCACATCAAAACGTCTCTTGAGAAGAGGTATCATCTGGACAAGAAAACTCGCAATACCATCCCAACGTGGCAGATAACTGTCTGTAGCGATGACAAGCTTTGGCTTCACTTTTCCGATCTCTGACTTATCTATATCGTCTGCCATAATATCACAATATCTTATCTTCATAATATCTTGTCTTGATGGTATAATGGCCTAATATTAATATCATTCGTCAATATTGACCCTTCGGAAGACTTCTGCATAGGATATACCCCTCAGAAAACCATTCAGTTTTGCCCGTATTATGACTCCCGGAGTCAACAGCAATATGACCAGGCGCTGCGATTGGAAACACTTGAGAGCTTTGAGTTTTTTCTTGAATGTCCGGGATATGTCGACCACAAGGTGTGGAGCCCGCCTATGTAGCTGGAAAGGATTCCATATCCCAAAAGAATACACGCCAGGCCGCTCGTTCGCATCTAATTCGGCCACGAGATCCTTCACAATCCTGAGCGTATCAGTATGATCCTTGTGGGGATCCTCTCTGGTGTGTGTGAATAATAGAGTTGGCTGCTCTCTCTTGATGATCTTACGGAGCCGTGGATACACCTCTTTCTCCGTGGCTTCCTTGATGAAATTTCCTTCTTTCAATCCAAGAAATATCACACCATTCCCTCCCACAATCTTATCTGCTTTCTCAGCTTCGTTAACTCTGGTCTCTTTGGTATATTTATGTTTGATCCAAGCAGGAGTGAGTTCACCATACGACATGATGACTGTGACAATCTTAGCGCCCTCAGAAGATAGTTTCGCTAATGTGCCACCCGGGCCGAGAATCTGGTCATCAGAATGTGCACATACCACAAGGATGGATTTATGACCTGCCTCTTTAATCTGTTTTTCTATCAAATTCCCCTCAATACGCTCAGATTTCACATGAACCGCCTAAAAAGAATCTTTGAAGCATAATATATAAATCTTCCTGGGACACTTCCTGGGACAAATCACATCTTATCAGGAACATCGATACCAAGCAATGATAAGCCTGTCGAGAGCACAACACTGAGCGCTCGGATCAGATAGAGTCTCTCCTTCTCCATTCCAGTGTTTATTATCTTGGTCTCATGGTAATATCCATTGAACTTCTGAGAAAGTTCTATCAAATAATTTGCGATGAGATTCGGTCGCATCTTCCCATATGCCTGATCAAGTACATCCTCAAACCGCATCATATGAGATACAAGATCCAGTTCAGCCGCTTCAAACCTCTCAAGATCAACCTTAGAAGTGTAACCTTGACTGGATTTCTCAAGTATGCTCTCTATCCTGACAACTGTATACTGGACATAAGGACCTGTCTCCCCCTCGAATGAGATTGATGCCTCTGGATGATACGTCATGTCTTTTATAGGGTCCTGCTTCAGCAGATAGAATTTCAGTCCTGCCAAAGCAATCTTCTCCGCCCTCTTTTCAAGCTCCTTCTTCGACAAAGAAGGGTTACGAGAGAGCACTTCATGCCGTGCTAACTCTACAAGCTCATCAATCAGCTCATCAGCATCCACCACAGTCCCTTCGCGTGACTTCATCTTACCATCAGGAAGATTGACCATCCCATAACTCATATGATAACATCTGTTAGACTGCTCATATCCAAGAATCTCAAGGATCTTGAATAATTGCTTGAAATGCAGTTCCTGCTCAGAGCCCACCACATATATAGAAGAATCAAGCTCATAGTCTTCAATCTTTTTTGTGGCAAGAAAGATATCCTGTGTCATGTATATAGTAGTCCCATCAGACCTCACCAAGACCTTATCAGGGAGACCAAACTCTTCCAACTGAGCCACTATAGCACCATCTTTCTCAATGAATTTGCCCTGCCGATAAGCCTCAGTTATCATATCCTTGCCCTTATCATATAACTCTGACTCATAATAATACTTGTCAAAACTTACACCGACCTTACGATATGTCTCTTCAAACCCTTCCAGCACCCAGTGGTTCATTCTCTTCCAGAGATCCAATGTCTTACTGTCTCCTTCTTCCCATCTCTGCAGCATATCCTTGACCATAGTATCAAGTTCATCATCCTGATGCTCAGCAAATTTCACATAAAAATCCCCCACAAGATGGTCTCCCTTCTTGCCTGAAGATTTCGGTGTCATAGCATCGCCCCATAACTGATAGGCAAGCATAGACTTGCAGATATGGACTCCTCTGTCATTGACAAGACAGGATTTGACAACATCATCACCTTTCAGAGTCATCAGGGATGACAGGGACTCACCCAGCATCATATTCCTGAGATGGCCCAGATGTAACGGTTTATTAGTGTTCGGAGAACAGAACTCAATCATCACATTATTACCGTTTTCCGGATTCTCTTTCACGAATTTGTGCTTCTGAGTATTGATGCGCCTCAACAGATCCTTAGATGCTATCTTGAGATCTATGAAAAAGTTGATGTATGGACCAGCGTTCTCAAGTTTTAGGAAATCCTTCCCTATCTTCAGCTTTCCGGCCAGTTCTTCAGCGATCAGATCTGGTTTTTTACGCATCTCTTTCGCGAACAGAAAACACGGAACAGCCAGATCACCATGCTCTCTATTCCGCGGTTCTTCTATATCAGAAGGAGACAACTTCAGGCCTTCTTTCCAGAAAACCTTACACAACTTATCCTTATATTTCCCGATCATAGACATGAAGCCAAAAAAAAGAGGATTATATTTAAAGGTATTGACGTGATCGACAACAGCAAAGTGAGACATTATTGCAATAATCTTATAAATTCGGATACATCAACCAGGATATGAGAAAAGAAGAAAGCCTGGAAAGGGTTATGGAAGCCGATGGCAGGAACAGGATCATTGAGGACATCTTCCACAAATATCTGGGTGTGACTATCAAGGAACTCAGTCAGGACATCACAAAGAAGATTGACGAGCCCCTGATAGAAAGCATAGTGAAGGAAGAGAGAGATATGAAGAAAGCAAAAGAGATCTTTCTCCATCATTACATCATAAGACATCTGGAAAGCCATCATGGCAACGTCAAATCTGCCAGCAAGGAAGCCGGGGTGAACAGAAGAACACTCCACAGGATGATCTCAAGATTCAACATTGAGACTTCCTTCATGAGAGGACGGAGGAAGGAGACAGCATATGAGACACAGATACATGATGCTATAGAGAGATCCCTCAATAAATATGAAGAGATCATACATCCGAACAAGTTTGACGCGATCTATAACAGGATCACAGATATCACAAAGGACATAGCTAACAATACAGATAGCTCTTCGAGGATGTCATTGAAAGACGCTGAAGACACATTTCTTGCAGACTTCATCAGCAAAGCGATAGAGAGGAACCATGGCAATCTTTCAAGAGCCGCAAGAGAACTTGGCATCAGATATGAGACACTGCACAGGAAGATGAAGATCCTCAAGGCTCGAGGGCACTTTATAGGTTGAACCATTGTAATTCTGTCTCATCAGAAATCTGCAATATGCAAAAATGATTTATTCTCTAAAGATATACGCCATAGCATGTACGAAAACATGTCTCACTCATATATGCCCGGGATATCTCATGAGATGAGTGGCCATGGAACAGCAGAACACACTCAGCAGTATCCTACAGAAGTTTCCCTGGAGACCACATTAAGAAGTACAGCACTCTATGATGCATGGGATCACATATATAAGAGTCACAATAAGGATTTCTATGAACCTGAGAACGTTTTAGATTGGAGTATTGATAAAAGTTCATACACACCTCTCGGCATAGATAGTATGCTGGAACATCAAGAAAGGTATGATATGGGTGACGGGGATACAGACCAAATCACAAGTGAAAGGAGTGACTCGGTCATAGCAGAAGTATCTGCAGATATAATTGGATCCAGACTCTACGGACTTGGCTCGGATTATCTCATGATGAATAGGCAACAAAGGACATACCTGAAGCCCGAAGACGAGAAGCACATCCATGTTGGCATCCTTAAGAAGATTCAAGATGATAATAATTCCATGATAGATTCCAGAGACATGATAGAAGATGTCAAAGAGATATTCACAGCGGTCACAGGTGAAGAGATGCCAGAAGATATTGAGATCAATGTCCTAGATAAAGAGTCGTTCTTTAAGGCATCCACAAAGAGAAATGGCACAGTAGATGGCATCTTGGGGTTCGCGCAGCATAGGAAAGATATCTACACACCCAGGCGGATCTTCGTAAAAACCAGTACAATGGCACAGGTCTTAGCGGTCATCGGGCATGAGATCGGGCACATAATATCCGAGAAGAAAGGTAATCCACATGATGAAGAAGCAAAAGCCATAGCTTTCGAATATGCATGGACAAAGACAATCCAAGAGTTCAATCTTGGAGGAGTGGGCCATATGATAAGAAGCATCCCTCTCGCAAGGAATGGTCTTCACGATATTGCGCAGATGTTCGTCGAGAACAAGATCAAAGAGGGGATAGACCCGCTCGATATCTTTGATGAGATTGTCGCGGATGAGATAAGTGTGGCCCAGATGGCATCTCATGTGTTACCAGTATCATAATATCTTATTAATTAAGAGAAAATTCACTCAAATTCTGAACAAACAATAATAAAAGAAGATACATATCACGGATTCTTCTCCGCTACAACATCAACCGCTTTGACAGGGCATACCTCTATACAGCAATCACACCTCACACAGATGTGCCGGTCAATCACCAATTTTCCATGTACATCAAAAGAGATAGCACCTACTGGACAATTACGCTTGCATGCAAGGCATTGTATACAGTTACTATTGATACGTCTGATTGTTGCGTCCTCCGCCTTCCCAAGAGTAAAAAGTTTCTCATAGTATTCATATCTGGAGTTAGACCTGAAGCTTCCTCTCTTCAACATGTCACCCTGGAGAACAATCTTCGAGGAATCCATAATTCCAACATCCGCTTCCTCAGCTCGTCTGCATGTCGGGATGTAAGCAGGTTCCATCCCTGCAATCCTGGATATCACAGAATCAACCGCCACAGCATCGACGCCCGCCATTATATAGTCAAGCCGAGAAATCTGACCATGTGCAGGACCATCATCCCCTTCAAGGCATTCTATAGCATCCATGATAGTAAGGTCAAATCCCACGGCACTATATATATCAATCACAGCTCTAGAAAATTCTTCGCCCTGGTATATTTGATGATACTTGATACGTTGATCATGCCTGATGCAGCCATAAGCATTCTTGACAGCACCAGTTATCGCTGTTTGCATATGTGTCTTGAATTTTGGCAAATTTATCCTCACATCAGCATTAAGGAGATTGTTCGCGACATATATATCATCTATAAGCAGAGATCTGCTCAGTTTCACTGGAGTGAAATGACCTCTCTGAAAATCAGACATCTTGATCCCTAGTTCCTTTGATAATGAACCAATATGAGTTGCCAATGCTCTTCGATTATTTCCGTCACCACACACCATCTCTCCTATTACAGCAATGGCGCCTTGCTCAATCACTAACTCAGCCACAGCCTGTATCACCGAAGGATGCGTAGCAGCATTTGTGTTCACAGCAGTCTCAGAGAACAAATTTGGCTTAAGCATCACCTTCTGGCCTGGTTTGACAAATCTGGCAATTCCACCAATATCATCAAGAGATTTCCTTATGGCTTCCTTCACCATAGCAGGTTCATAAGTTTCACATTTCCGTAAAGAGACCTGAGTCATAGTCCAAGCTAATCAACTTAGTTTTAAAATCAATTCTAAAAAGGAAAAAAAGATGTGGGATAAGCAACGATAAAAAATACCTTGGCACATACCACAAAATATCCATGAGAAGATAAAAGATCAGTCAGCTGCAGGTTCAGGATCTTCCTGACCTCTCACTATCCTGAACAGCAAATCATGGACTTCTTCTCTTGCGGCCTCTAGGAACTTAATGGAACCCGCGTGCTCATGTCCACCACCTTCGATTCCACCATAAGGTATCCTCTGCTGCATCTTCCTTACAATCTTTCCGACACTGAACTCTGCCTGATCAGTCATCCTGAGTGTTATGAAGTCAGGACCAAGACCCATGCTTATTATAGCACGCCCTGGATTCTCCTGCTTCAGAGAATCATGGGTCATGCCTACAGTCTTTCCGATGGCAGGGAATTGCCCTCTGTTCGTGACCTTGTCAGCTTCTAATGTCATGATGATACTGCCAGCTGCCTCTTCTACATTCATATAATGCCTTGCAGCATTCAATGTCATGTCATTACGCCTCTTTATCTCATCACCAATCAATCGCATGATAGATTGCTGCCTGATAAAATCGCCCTCGCCTCCGAATAAGCTATTGACGAAACCTCTTGCCTGCATGAACCTCAGGTAATGTGATTGGAAATCAATAAGCTCTGTAAGGGTCTGCATATCATCATCAGTATACCCATAATCCCTTGTGATCTTCTTGTATTTCTCAATCTCTTCGCCGTCCACACGGTCTGCAGTAGCAGCAATCCCCGGGATATGGTCTATGTTCTCAACATCCTTATTTACGAACCTTGCGACTTCTGTGCATAGGATTCCAGCACACATCGTACTATCATATCCGACCAGATAAGGATTGACATGTGCTTTCAGGAAACGGTCCACAGATGCTTTCCCGTCTTTGAGTTCTCCAGGATTATGATGATCCACAACAACTACTTCTGCACCATATATCCTTACTGCTTCTATGGAGAGGATGTCCTCTTCTGTCGAACCATTGTCAGTCAAGATGATCAATGGTGGCTTCTGTCCAAAATTGTTCTCGTCCTCTATGAAGGAGCTTATATCCTTCACAGCATCAGTATATTCATAGAATGGAGCCTTTGATGGGGTTCTTTTATAATAAAGGCGTTCTGCAGAGTCATTTATATGATGCTCTCTTATCAGAGGCAGGATCGCTCTTTCCAAAGCAATGCCTGATGAATAACCATCACAATCATGGTGGTGCTTCAAGATGATCGGCCTGTTAGAATATATAGCCTTCCTGATCTCTGAAGCCACTTCTTTTATCCTTGGCTTAAGCTTTCTCAAGACGTCCGAATCAACAAGGAATCGCGTATCATCCGGCTCATATTTTTTGCTCTCTTGTGTCTCTATCGTATCTTTTATGCTCTTCATCTCATTACCGCTCAAGACTCTTGCATCCTTGATCTCAAGTTCAAGGGTCCCGTCACGTTCAGAGAGTGTAGCAAACACATTGATGAAGTTGCCGTTCTCCACTTCAGGGAAAGCCCTTTTACCAGGACTTATGAATCCTGTAGCCTTTATGGTGGCAGAGCCATCATAGAGCGTGAAGATTGTAGGTCCTGAAGTCTGTTTTATCTCTTCGACCCTACATCTATAGGTGTTGCCTCCTTTTTCATTGAGGTCTTCTTTTGTCAATTCATTAAATTTTTTCATGATTATCACTCCAGATAGATTGATTTCTCTATTCTATCTTTTTTTATATTTTTAGCATACTCTTGCCTTCTGTATATCCATACAATGCCAGGGAATCTGATGACAGCCACAATGCCAGACACCAAAAGTGTCACAAGCAGAAGTATCTGTCCACGGATACCTCCCTGCATAACTTATATCATACAGCAAACATACCAGCAGAAAAAAGACGCACCTGGATTCCATATGTGATTTCCTATTGTGCGTATCGCCATGATCTCATTATCAGGGCTCTCGTGTCCTTTTTCTCTCGTACAAGCCAGAAAAACCATCATCAGTTTATAAAACTTTCCTTTGTCAAAAAGGTTTCGAAGATCTTTCAATCTCCGAACTTCTCAATCTCTTTCTTTATATCAGTGACCAGATCATAAGTTTCTCTGTAGTAATGGTCAAAATCCTTACCTGAGAGATATTTAAGCTCGTTATGCTCAATTATCTTAGAAAGGTGGAAAAGTTCACGTATGAGCTCAACATGTTTCTTTGTCAAGACATGCTTAGGGAGCAGCTCACCTTCAATCATATCAGCCACGTGCTCAGGAGAAGGCGGGACTTTTCCGTACATCATCAATAATGAGTGTGAAGCATCAACAGCCGCCCAATAGAGATCTAACGCAGCTTGTAGGACGTTCCTTTTCGCGCTGACCAAGGCAGCAGATGATCTGCTGAAATAACCATATATGGATTCTATGCTTGGTTTGATCTCACCTCGCTTCAACAACTGCTGTAAGGGCGTTATGAACCCTGTATCAAGGATTGGCACACCATCCCTCAGTATATTCACAGCGACAGGGTTAGCATCACGCGCATACTGCCAGAAAGTCATGTATCTCAGACTGGTGATATGCAACTTATCTGACACAGAAGAGACAATTTTCTCAGTTATCAGGCGATAACTCTCCACAATCTCGGCAGTCATCTCCACTGAGAGGTCATCTATTATGACCAGAATATCAATATCACTATTCTTCTTCTCAGATTTCCGTGCAGAACTTCCGAATAGGACAATCGCCTTTATGAAATCTCCAAGCTCCTTCTTCATCTTCTTAGAGAAATCCAGAGCAGTATCAAAATCTGATTTATCATAATTCTGCTTAGTCTCATCCAGACCGTCATTGGCCTTCACATCAAACTCCATCTAACCCACAGTCTAGAATCTGGCAGGATGGTTTATTAAGTTTTTTCATTATGATGAAGTAAGAACATACAAAGAAAACAAATAGAAAAAAGACAGAATGGATCATATCTTGTTGAGCTCATCAAAGATCCTGGAACTGGAGTCTGCTTTCTCTCCGCCAACATTGAATCGCATCTCGATCCCTAATTTTTCACATGTTTCGCCTTCTGGAGTATTTTCACCTGTCCTGTCACCACCATTGGCAAAGATATCGGGCTTGATCTGCTCCAATGTCTTACAGACCGTGCCATCATCGTCAATGGCAACAATCGACTCATCAACATACCTTATTGACCTTATGACTTCTGCACGATCCTCTTCCGGCACAATCACTTTACCCTTCTTCTTCTCCTGTTGAGCATCATTATTGACTATGACCACTAGCTTATCTCCCAGTTCTCGGGCTGCTTTGAACAATCTAACATGGCCTTTGTGCAAATATACAAAATAACCGCTTACTGCCACAGTTGTCATCTAATCCTCCTCCAATGTGAATGCATGTTCGCCGCCTGATGACTTGGTCCTGAAATCTGCAGGCTTTCTTAACTCTCTTGTCCACATCAATCCTATCTTGATAAGAACCTTGTTGAAATTCTCAGAGAGCTTATACGTCTTCTTATAGAGATCATATTCTATCATACCCATACTTTTCATGGGTGTCAAGATCCTGTCATAGAACTGCCGCTTATTATAGGACATCTTGACTGTCTTTCCTTTGTACCCTGGCTCGTCAATCTCAGCCACCAACTCGCCCTCATGAAGTCTCGTCGCAAAAAGGGACATCTGTGTCTTAGAGAACTCTCCATTGTTTCTCTTGATGTCATCGATGAGCAATTTCCCCACAATCTTCTGTTGCTTTGTGGCAAAAATGACTTCGTAAACATCGTCTGGAAGATTAAATACATCAAATAATATTACCATTCCCACCGCCCGATTTTACGTTATAAAGTAATACTGATATATAAATATTACTGATTCGTATATTAATCTAATAGTAGACTCAAAACCATTCTTGTACCATAGATATGTTCTTCACATATAGTTATCAACATAGGGATTTAGTCATAGGGATGAAGATAGTTAAAAGATAATGTAGATGTACCCAAGAAAATGACTATTCATGCTTCATCCTTGAGGAGATAGTTGAGCTTGTTGCTATAGTACCTGGCAAGATGCGGATGCCAGATGAATACCTCGTTCTTATCATGCTCTATGGTCTGGTAGTTATGGGTTGCGATGATAGGCACTTTATTGTAATTGAACAACCTCTCTATCCGATTCAACATAGAATCAAGTGGCATAAGTCTATTCCCATCATGGACAGGAGTGATATCAATTCCTTTCTCATAAAGCTTGTCAACATTCCTCTTCACATTGCCAAGAAGGTCATGTTTAGATATCTTATATTTGTCATCTGTCGAAGCGAATATGAGCTGTGTGGGATAGACGCGGAGAAGACTCCCTACACCTTCATAGAGCTCTTCAGCCAGGATCCTGCCCTTCTTCTCTGGTGAATGTTCTTCACCGAATTTGATAATGGCATAAGGTTTGATGCTCTTCATACGCCTCTTCCAGGGGCTGAGCAGAAATGTGTTGGCATGGTCATACACATTTTTGAGGAGCTTGGAACCTCCTGTCATGTTCTTGAATTGCCTGAAAGCAGTGTCTTCTGGCACCCTCTCGTATGATATCTTCACCTCTCTGAAAGCCAGATCAAGATCCTGCTTCTTGGCCACTTCAGAAACACGGGCAAAAGGGACTGGCATGAATGGATTGAACTTTCCATCATAAGACCTCCCAGATTTGGTCTCGCCCGTGTATTTGTCTACAGAATAGCCAGGGAATATGAGGACATCATAGCCTTCATCACTTAATATCCGCTCAAGTTGTGGTCTGTATAGCGAGAAGGCATATTCTTTCTTGGTGATGCTATGATTCTTGCCACGATACCTGAAATCGTGGGAATCACGGACACTCATGAAACCACCACATTTCCTGAGAAGATAACCGATGCCAGGTACAAAGAGATTATCGCCTGCCTGCACTGTTGTCTTTATCCCTTTATCTGAGAGGATTCTCTGCAGAAGGAGCCAGTCCATCTCGCTCTCATGATCTGAGATGAATACCTGTTGCCTCCCACAATCAAGCACATCCTCAAGTCCTTCTACTTTGATATCTTCAAATGTGTTCCGTATCAAAGGGTCGCTGATGTGTTTCATCACAGAGAGGAAAGTATCGCTCCTCTCATGATGTAGGTGATCAAGCTTCTCCTCAAGACTCGGGTCTTCGTGCATGGATTGAAGTTAAAAAGTATGGTTATTAAATATTTCTGTGCCTTATTGACGATTGTTGATGCTAAGCTTTTTATATCATGGGAGATGATATCTTGTCATGAGATTCAAGGATCGATTGAAGGGAGAAAGGCTTGTCTTGAGAAGGACAAAGCCTACTTTGAAGATGGCAGAGACAATGTTCAGTGTGGTTGATGAGAATCGCGAACATCTGAGCCCGTGGTTCTCCTGGACCAGATGGACAAAAAGAGTAGAAGACAGCCTAAAATATCTTTTCGACAAAGAAGAAGAGACAAAAAAAGGCAAAAAGGTGGAATATGGAATCTATCTCAAGAGAGAATACATAGGCAATATATCTATTTTTGATATTGACGAAAAAAATAAGTCGGGAGAGATAGGATATTGGTTATCTTCATCTAGGACCAGGAACGGTTATATGACTGAGGCCCTGAAGATCCTTGAGAAAGAGGTCTTTGAGAATTTAGGCTTGAATAGAATACAGATAAGATGTGATGAAGATAATAAAGCATCTAGTGGTGTCGCCAAGAAATGCAACTATACATATGAAGGGAAGATGAAGGAAGAATCTTTCAGTGAACATTTTGACGGTTTCAGGAATATGCTGCTCTTCTCAAAATTGAGATCCGAATATGACAAGAAGCAGGATTAGTACATATTGCTTTTTTTCATATTTTCTTAGTATATTGTATCCTTTCTAGTTCTCCATCAGGTAATTTATATTTCTTAAGCCACATATACAACTTACCGGGATCAAATCAACAACCATGAAAAACTCCAAGTGATGGACCCGTCGGCGAGCAGAATTGTCATTCTGAGCCATCAACTTCATCTCCTGATGAAGTTGTCGGGATTGCATAAGCGAAGCGTTGCTGCGGAAAATATGCATTTTCCAGTATGAAATCCAAAGGGTACAATCGAAGATTGGACCCGTCGGGATTCGCAAATAAGACAAAGTCTTATTGCGCGCAGAGAGCCAAACTCTCATGCGTGAACCCAAACACGTTTTCGGGTTCAAATCAATATCCAAAGAATACAATCGAAGATTGGACCCGTCGGGATTTGAACCCGAACTCTCTCCCAAGCCAAGGGAGCGTGTTACCGGATTACACTACAGGCCCACTCTGAAAACAGATATACTGTAGTTCACAATCTATTTAATAATTTAATCCCTGTAATACCAAATAATATATAAAACCAGAAAACTGTATGAACAGTATGCCACAGAGACTCTTGATATTCTTCATGATCATGATCCTCATATTTTCTCCTGAAGGCTTAGGATCAGAAGACTGCGGTGATGACGAAGAAAGTATCAGTACACCACAGTTTGACATGGTCACTCCGAAAAATGGAAGCTGGGAATTCCAGACCCTGGAGAATAATACTGCCTGTTGCCCCTCAGAAGGAGACTATTGTGTATTCGAAGGCAAATGTTATGAGACAGGAGATATAATAGAGGAAAACCCAAGATATGCCTGCGGATCAGGGAATCACCTTATTGAGGCGCTCGGACGTGGATATGAGGATGATGAAGAGTTTCTGAGTATGAGTGTTGAAGATACGTTATATGCTTACACAACACAGGAAGGCCCACCATATGCAAAGATAATATCGTGCAACAGTAAAGATCCTTTGATACCCCATAGATGGGAAGAGATTGAGGACTGCAGTAGTGGGCAACTTTCAATTGTCCTGAGAGATGGCCCGTCAAAAAACACCCTGGAAAAGGACGCTGAGTTCAAATTGGAATTATATAAGACAGGGAGGCTTGATGTCGAGGAGTATGAAAGATTCACAGAGAACATCACGATAGAGAGAAAAGACGATGAGTTCATCCTGACTGATCTCTTAGGAAGCTATTATAATATCATTGTGCAGGTTGAAGGCGGAAGCATGGGAAGCATGTCATCAGCAAGGGTGAACTATGATGAGAGTTCTCCAGAGACTATGATAATAGACACTTATCGTGATAATACATGTGAGGATTGTATAGATTATTCTCTCGGGACAGGGCTCTGCAACAGAGAATGTGAGGGAAGAGGATTGAATAATGTCTGCAGTTTTGTATCTGACGAAGTCAGAGAAAAATGCCACATGAGGACACCAGGGACTGAAGTTGTCCTTGATGATGGAACGAGAGTAGAATGTTGCAACGAGATATTAGGACCAAGCCTGCCGAAAATAAAAGCAGATGTCGGATGCAACATGGATAATCTGGTGAAAAAAGAATACTCCTTAGAATGGAAAGGTAAACCTCTGAAGCTGGTAGTGAGTGTGTGTGGCGAAGGATGACATCAACTTTCAGGAAGAAAAGTATAAGCTTTCTCCGAGCATACAAGTGAGCGGAACCACATCCTTGAAGAGACCAAAAATCAAAATGTTTTTTAACGAAAGAGCCATACGGGAACCATGGTCAGTGAGGAAGAGCTAAAGAACATGTCTCCAGAGGAGATACGCAAGCTCCAGGAAGAGAACTGCATTTTCTGCAAGATCGCCAAAAAAGAGATTCCAGCCAAGATCATCTATGAAGACGAGCTCGTCTGCGCTTTCTTGGACATACAGCCGAAGACCATGGGACATACGATAATTGTGCCGAAAAAACATTTAGTGTTCTTCAGCCAATTTCCTGAAGAGGAGACAAGGCACATATTCAAAGTGATTAGGGATATCTCACAGTCTATGATCAAAGCGCTCCAGGTAGGAGGCACCAGCATATACATGGCCAATGGGGAAGCTGCAGGCCAATTCGCTCCACATGCCATGATACATGTCATCCCGAGAAGGAAGGACGAAGATATTCCGGAACTCCATCCTGTTAAAGAGAATTATCCCGATGATATGCTCGCGAAAGCTCAGAAAGCACTAGTGTCCAGGATTGAAGAAGTGATGGGAGTAGAGATGAAGAGCAAAGTCATATCAGACGTCGAAGAGAATAAGGTGCAGCAGGATAAAGAAAAAGCACCAGCAGATGAACAGCAGAACACCGTTAATGATGATCGCAGGCAAACAGATGAAAAAACTAAGAAGGAAGAAGACAAGGATGAAGTTGAGGACATAGACCTGGACAGGATTTCCGATCTCTTCAAGTGATGAGAATGGCAAATAGTTTCAAGGATATAATCCACCGGAAGAAGAAGGCAAGGATAATATATGAGGATGAACTTGCATTGGCCTTCCTGCCAGAGAAAGCTTCTGTTCCCGGTGAAATCACACTTCTGCCAAAAAAAGAATATAGTATAATGGAGCAGGTGCCTGATGAGACATTAGAACACCTATCCGCCCTGACAAAAAGATTGTCTGATATCTGTTTTGAGCTCTTGTCCGGACAAGGCACCAATATACTTATACATAACGGCGTCACTGCCGGCCAGGAAGAACCCCATTTCTCAATAAGGATCCTTCCGAGAAGGAAAGAGGATGGGCTCAACACAAAATGGAGCGCTGAGAAGGAAGACGACAAGGAACTTGATTCAGTGCATGAGATCCTGACCGGAGAAACAAAAAATATACTCGTCTCTTCTATGAAGTCTCGCCATAAATCTATCGAAGAGCCTCCTAAGAACACAGAGAAGAAGATTGAGACTGATGACGAAGAGATAGATTACAGGAAAGATTTCTTCAAGAACAAATACGACTGAGATTCAGAGATTGAATTCACTCAATATTTTGGGTATCATCCCTTGATAATCACCGAAAGCACCAATGGATCTCTTTGAGAGATCCAACAGATCTTCTCGGGAGAACCACACTATCTTACTTATCTCTTCCTCGTCAGCTTTTAACTCATCATCATCTCCTGTGTATCTGGCAATGACAAACTTCTGGCTTTGTCCTCTATATTTCCTATACTCAAGCGTCTCAAGAACTTCATCTGGCCAATCATAAGTGTTCACATACTTACTGATACCGATTATATTCACAGAATCAGTACCTATCTCTTCTCTCAGCTCGCGTAATGCGGCAGATTCCAAATCTTCTCCATCATCAACGCCGCCTTGTGGAAACTTCCACCATGTCTCTTCCCAATCAGGTTTCTGCACAAGAAGGAATTCATCATCTCTGAAAATGATTATGCTTACATTAGAACGATAAGGTAGATCCTCAAATTCTTTTAGCATACATAGAGAGAAGACCAATACTTAATAAGATTAATTGAAGAAATAATGTAAATGAATCCAGAAAAACTATTCTGGTCTATCTTGCAGAATCCGCTTGTCTCTCTGTATCCTGCTTCTTAGAAATTGCCTGGGATTTAGGACTTAATCTGTATGCTTCAATTATCTCTGTAGCAAGTGCTGATGAAGCATCTCTCTTAGAGTCGAATGAAGTGGAATAAGTCGCCTGAGTCATCATCCTGAGAGCATAATCAATACGCCTTTGAGGAGCAGATTCAACAGCTTTAGGATACCTTGCACCACCATACTCAATCGTGACAATCTCTTCACGAGGGGCTGCATTCTCCACGGCCTTCACAAAGACCGCCAAAGGATTCTGACCTGTCTTCTCTTCAATGATCTCAAAAGCTCTCTTGACAATTGAATAAGCCTTCTGTGCCTTACCTGTATTATGGCCGGAACTATACTTGTGTTTCTTTCCCTTGTGTCCAGCGACCATGATCTTATTGATTAGCCTTTCAACTATAGAGATCTTAGATTTATGGAACCTAGAACCTGCATACCTTGCCCCTGTCTTTGGGACGTATATGGGCTCTACCGATATATATGGCTTTATACCAACATCTGAAACTTCAATCCCTTCACTGCTGTATTTATTGAATAATTTGACATCTTCCATAGTATATCATCATTTCCTTGCCTTCTGTATCTTGCCTCTCCTGAGCGCATTAAGAGACTGATCATTGACTTTAAGGACATGCCATCGGACTCCACCTATATCTCCTTTAGCACGACCCATCTTACCTCCGATACGTTCAACAATGACCTCATCGTGCTCATCAATGAGTTTGGTTGCGCCTTCTCCAGGCATGAAAGCAGTTATCTGCTTCCCATTCTTGATAAGCTGGACCCTGACACACTTCCTCATAGCAGAATTTGGTTGCTTCGCTTCAAGCTGTACTTTCTCTAAGACAATACCACGTGCTTGTGCTGAGCCCTCAAGAGGATCGGCTTTCTTAGCAAGTCCCAGAACCCTGCTCACATAGGTCCTTTTCTTCCATCTGCCATCAATTCTTCGTTTAATGAGCTTGGAAGCCGCATTGATTCCATTAGGTTTCTTTCCCATCTTTGACACTCGTTAATATTATTCTTGAATCGTCCAGTTTCAGACGACTTTTATCTCCTTGACATCGAAGAACCTTCTGACATTCTTCTCAAGGTTTCTTAAGTTTGATGCTGAACGCCCAATCACAGCGCTCCTGGTCCTTTGATCCGGCGCCTCAATCTGATATATCCCTTCTTGGATCTCTGAAACGCCCTCTACCTTCAGTGGAAGTAACAGGCTCTTTATAAAGGTTTTGACATCTTCACTATACTCGGCGACCTTTATCTTCTTATTGAGCTTCCTCTCCAATGTCCTGATGTTCACGGCATTCTTGCCTAAAGCTCTCCCAACCTTACCAGGAGGCACTATGAAGGTAAGAGTATTATTGACATCATCCATGAAACAATCACGTAAGCTAACATGTGTTATCGATTCAAAGATAGACATGTATTTCATCAGGTCGACAGAGATTATACGTTTTTCCATAGAGCATCAGACATGTAGAATGACTCAGATGAGTCCTAACACAGATATGTGAAACTTCCTCTTACAGAAAGTACCCAATTCCTCATTATCCATGCTTAGCTTCTCAACAGGTATACCTGTTAAGCTCGTATATTTCTCAATATCATCTTTTATGTCCTCAGGAACATTACTGCTGAGAACAACTTTCTTGATTGACTTGTCCCTGATGCCCTTGAGAACTTGCTCAGTACCTACTACTAACTTCTCATCTTTCACTGATTTCTTCAATTCATCCAATATATCAACCATCAAACTCACCATCCTTCAAAATCACTGGTTCTTCACCTTCAGCTTGAGCAATCCAGTACCTACCGGAATCTCCTGGTTCAACATCACATTCTCTATGACACTGTTCAGATGATCTGCCTGTCCCAGAAGAGCAGCGGAAACAAGATGCTTTATCGGCGTCTCAAAAGATGCTCTTGCCAGCACAGAAGATTTCTCTGCGACAACACCAACCCTAGTTATTCCTTTCATCTCGCCTGATGCGCACATAGTATCTGCAATCAACATTATATGCCTGGAGTCTATGTCGAGACCTTGATCATCAATCACCTTATATATCTCTTTTATGATGGCAGATCTGGCAGCTTCGATGCCCAAAACAGCCTCGATCTCACGCACATCATTAGTAGTGGTACGATAAGCATCGACAAAATCAAGTTTCAGGACTTCTACAAGATTAGTGCCAGATGTCTGGATAAGATACTCTGAGTCTCTCTTCACCGGAAGGACATGTGAAATACCTTTTATTCCGGAGATGTATATGCCTCTCAGCTTATTCTTGGCCTTATAAAGAGAATTAATATTATCATCCTTGCCTTTCCCTTTGACAACCAAATCTCCATCCTTCTCTTTGACAGTATACCCCGTCATGGATTTGGTGACCATCTTGAGAAGCTTCTTACGGTCGATATTGAGATCCTCAATCCTCTCATCATCAAGAGAGACATTTATTGTCAACTCTGCAAGATTCACAGAGAACTCTTTTATGACTTCTTCAAGTTTTGTCTCTTTTATCATCAGAGCAATCTTCTTTATATCCTTACCAGTATTGTAAGGCTCTTTAAGATATATCTCCATCAGTGGTGTAGAGATCTTCTGTCGCACATCCAGAATCTCAGTGATCCTAGGAAGACCCATCGTGACATTCATCTCTGCGACACCACCAAAGTGTTTGGTGTTCAATGTCATCTGGGTTCCTGGCTCTCCCAGAGACTCAGCAGCGATTATGCCAACACTTTCCCCTGCATCGATCAAAGATGAGAAATATTCCTCTTTCACTGCCTCAATGATCTTTTCAAGCTTGGGCTTGGATATGTCCTGTGGAAGATGTTCCTTCAGCCCATCTATGACCTTTTTTGGAAGCACACCTTCATTATCTTTCAAAACTTTATCTATATCAACCATTTTAAATCATCCTCACTCAGACATTACCTGCTCGATTATGCTCTTGACATTGACTTTACCTGCTTCACTCCTTGAGACATCCACACCATCTTCACCATAACTGAACTGGACAATGTTGCCTACAGCATCCCTGACGGTGTTATCATATTCCACTTTCACATCCTGAAGCGCATTGGCCAATCTTCTGTACAGATAACCTGATTTTGGTGTTCTCAAAGCAGTATCCATAAGGGAATCCCTTCCTGTCATGGAACAGAAGAAAAACTCATGCGGGCTGAGCCCTTTCTTATAGTTATTGCGCACAAAACCTCTTGCAGCAGGATTGAGATCATCCTTCTTGAAGCAAGACAAGGTCCTGTTCTTGAAGCCTTTACTAATCCTTCCTCCTCTCAAAGCCTGTTGGCCTACACAAGCAGTCATCTGGGCGAGCTGGATGTTATTCCCTCTTGCTCCCGAGTTCACCATGATAAGGGTATCCGTATTCTTATTCAGGTTCTTCTCTACTATGCTACCAGTATCGTTCCTTGCCTTGTTAAGCTTCTCAAGGATCCGTATCTCCAGTGTCTGGAACATCGTACGCCCAGGAAGCTGTTCCAGCGTACCTTTCCTGTAACTGTCCACGATCATATCAACATCGTTCTCTGCCTGGCTTATGACCTTCTCAACATCATCTCTTGCAGCATCAGGGATGTCTATATCAGATATTGGCATAGAGAAACCCCTTCTCAATAACATCTCGATACCCAACCTAAAGATCTTACCTATGATATTGAGTGTCATATCAGCACCATACTTCTTGTGCATGAGCCTCAACATCAGTCCTGATCCGCCACCGATATTCTTCTTATCTATGACGCCAGCTTTGAGTTCTCCATTCCTGATTATAACCTGATCAGGCTCATACTCAGTACCGCCATCATCTTTATTCTCCTGAGAAGCATATTTCGAACGTCCGATGAAATTGAAATCATCTGGAACCACAGCTGAAAAGATATGTCTTCCTGTTACTTGATCTCCTTTGACTCTGTGGATCTTAGTGAAGTCTTCACAACCTATAGCAGACAATATGGAAATAGCCTCACTTTTGCTGAATTTCGCATCTTTTGTGAGATAGAAATTCCCCGAGATGGAATCCTGTACACAACCTAATATAGTAAGACCATACGCTGGACTGACCAACTGTGTCTGGACTTCCATGAGGACTTCAGCCTCTGCACGAGCCTCTTCGGTCTGAGGTACATGAAGATTCATCTCGTCACCATCGAAATCAGCATTATATGGAGGGCAGACAGCAGGATTTATCCTGAAGGTCTTCCCTGACAAGACCTTGACACGATGGCACATCATACTCATCCTATGAAGACTTGGTTGCCTGTTGAACAGCACAACATCTCCATCGAGAAGGTGTCTTTCTACTTTATAACCTGGCTGCAACTCCTCAATCATCTGCTCTTTAGTCTCATCCGTTATCTTCTTTCTTTTTCCGTCAGGCCTGATCACATAGTTAGAACCTGGATATTTCTTAGGACCATTCTCGACGAACTTCTTGAGATAATCCATATTCCATTCCTGGACAGTCTCAGGCACTGTCAAGTTCATGGCCATGTCATGAGGGACACCAACTTCATTGAATTCAATCTTAGGATCAGGACTTATGACTGTCCTGGCAGAGAAATTTGTCCTCTTTCCCACCAGATTATGCCTTATCCGGCCTTCTTTGCTCTTTATCCTCTCTGTCAAGGTCTTCAGAGGCTGACCGCCCCTGTGCCGTGCGGGAGGCAATTGTGATACATCATTATTGAAGAATGTAGTGATATGGTACTGTAAGAGATCCCACAAGTCCTCAATAATAATCTCTGGTGCACCAGCATTGATATTCTCGAACAATCTCTGGTTTATCCTTACTATATCACCAAGCTTATGTGTAAGATCGTCTTCAGAACGTTCACCAGATTCGAGTGTGATGGAAGGCCTCATCGTGACCGGTGGAATAGGAAGAATCGTCAATACCATCCATTCAGGCCGTACATTATCACCATCAAGAGCAAAAGCCTTGAGATCCTCATTAGTTATCTTCTCAAGCCGTGTCCTTACCTCAATAGGACTCACCCTCTTATCATCCTCATAGAAGCTTGTCGGCTTCTCTATCTTGATCTTACCCTGTTTTGCACTACAATGAGGACATTTGGAGACATTCTTCAGATCAGTGATCATGGTCTTCAACTGCTTACGCTTAGAAGCATTATCCTGTACATAATCCTCCTCCTCATCCACATCTTCACCAAGCGTCTGAAGGAAATCGGGAGGATTATCCGTCAATATCCTGCCACATTCGCGGCATGTACTCCGCAGTAGATTGAGGATGAGATTGACATACATTATATGGATCACAGGACGTGCAAGATCTATATATCCAAAATATCCTGGACTATCCTTCAATTTCCTGCCATCTGTCTTACATACAAGCCCAGGATCGATAACACCCATGCGTGTGTCCATCAGGCCGCCATCTACCGGGTAACCTTCCTTATCGTATAACTCAGGTGTCACCACCTTGACGACAGATAATTTCTTCAACATACTCGGAGACATAATGCCAAAGTTTATGCTTCCAACCTTTTTCTGAACGAATCCCAAATCATCTTCCATGCATATCACACCTTTCAATCAATATCATATATCCAATCAATCATAACCATCAATCATAATAATATAAAATAATAAATCAATACTTGTCTTTGAGCTGCATCTTCGGGTATATACCCATTGACTTAAGCTCATCAAGGAACAGCTTGAACGAATAACTTATCTGGACAGGGTTGACTTCTGTATTGTCACCATACATCAGATCATACACTCTTCTGTTATACGCATCATTCACAGCCAGCAATCCACTCTTCTCGCTCACCCATACAACAGTATTATCCGCGCTGAATCTTTCTTTCAGTAACAGTGAAGCACCGTGTGCCACAAGGGTGTCTTTCTCCATCTCTCCCATCCTGAGACCACCTTCTTTGGCTCTTCCTTCTGTTGGTTGTCTGGTGAGGAGCTGTATAGGACCTCTTGCTCTTGAATGGATCTTGTTAGCGACCATATGCTTAAGCTTCAGATAGTATATGTTACCTATGAATATGCTTGCTTCATACCTCTCTCCTGTGTTAGGATTATACATCGTCTCAGTACCATTCTCTCTAAAACCGATAGATGAAAGCTCCTTCCTCAATGATTCCTCGGATTCAGAGTCAAATAAAGTACCGTTGATATACCTGCCTGAGAGTGCGCCGACTTTACCACCAATAATCTCAATCATATGAGATATGGTCTGTCGTGATGGAACACTATGAGGAGAGAAGATCATATCAGGAACATGGCCCGATGCTGTGAAAGGGACATCAGCCTGATTGACAATCATGCCTACAATACCTTTCTGACCATGCCGGGAAGTGAATTTATCCCCAATCTCAGGTATCCTTTGTTCCCTCAGGCGGACCTGGACAAACTTATTACCTTCCTGGTTCTCCGTCAAAACAACAAAATCCACAACTCCTTCCTCACCATGCCTGAGCGACACAGAACTCTCCCTATTGATATCTGAAGAAAGGTTATACTCATCAGCTCCGCTCAGGAATCTTGGTGGAGATACCTTACCTATTATGACATCACCTTCACCGACTCCTGCTTCAGGATGAATTATCCCATCTTCTTCAAGGAATCTGTAGTCAAACTCGGTCCGGTAGCCTTTCACATCTTTGTCAGGCAGGCAAATCTCATCAACGAGCCCGCCAGTGTATCTCAGTTCTTCCGCGACAGCTGGTTTATAATATGTAGAACGGCTTATGCCCCTGTCGACAGAGCCTTTGTTGAGAATGATCGCGTCATCCATGTTGTACCCTTCATAACTCATGACAGCTACAGTCATGTTCTGACCAGACGGGTGAAGATGGAAATCTGTGACATCATGCAGCATTGTCTGGACAATAGGCATCTGGGGCGTGTGCAACAGATTTGTGTCCATATCAAGACGGAGATGATAATTAGAAGCATAGAACCCGATAGCCTGTTTCTGATTCTTAGAACCACCATTCAGTTTTGTCAATTGGTTATGATTGCCAAAAGGCACAAGCGAGGTACAATACCCTACAATATCAACTGGCGATACCTGGAGGTGTGTATGTTCTTTGGTAAGCTCAGATTCAGTGAATGCGACAAGAGCATTCTCCTCCTCCATAGCATCAAGATATTCAATGACACCCTGTGAGACAAGATCATCCCATGTGATCTCACCTTTCTGAAGCTGTTTCAGGTGGCTCTGAGTGAGCAGAGGCACACCGTTCCTCACAATTATGAGCGGCCTTCTTGATCTCCCTTTTGATGTCTCTATATGGACTTCGTCGAGTACATCGTCAAAATATATGTTTGATTCTGAAGAAGCACGTCCGCTCCGCCTCTCAGTAATATAAGAATCTACAAACGAGCTACCGTCTTTCACAGTGCCCACAAATTTCCCATTCAAATAAATGTCAGCCATCGAATCACCTTTCACTTGATATGATCAAAATATAACATGATATCACTCTGGGCCAATCAGACCCTTACTCCTCATTTGTAAGTTGCTGTTTTCATCCCTAACTCTTTCATCTTCTTCAAAACATCCTCTTCGTGTGTATCCTTTGTCACAGTCGTCAATAGAGCAAGATTCTTCTTGAGTCCGATATTTGTTCCTTCGGGTGTCTCGACAGGACAAAGTCTTCCAAGATGTGTCGCATGCAGAGCTCTTGCTTCAAAATTCTCCTGTGACGTGGACAAAGGACTTGTCACACGCTGCAGATGAGAGCATGTTGCCATGAAATTAGTCCGCTCCATCCTCTGTGAGATGCCCTTACGTTCTCCCACCCAATTACCGGTTGCCATGGAACTGTATATCCTTGATGTCAGAAGCTTGTCTCTTATTACCACTTTGATGGATGGAAATTTTCCTCTCTTGACAATCCGCTGGAAATTATACAGCATGTCTCCAATCAATACATTAAGATTCATCCTGAGAAGATCTGCGAGAAGATCTCCACTCAGCTTCACGCGCTTATTCATGAAATGATCCTTATCGTCTACGCCGATCACATCCTTCGAAACCAAGATGTATTTCTTTAAGAGTTTACATAGATTCATCGCCTTTGCCGCTCTATCCTCTGGTTCTGTACCTATGTGAGGGAGGAGATACCTGTCAAGGATCTCAGTCATCCTCTCTATCCTTATATCTTTAGCTTGTGTAATGCCAATCTTCTTAGCGATATAGTCAAGAGCTTCAGATGACTCTTTCATATTGACAAATTCATAGAAGTTCACAAAAATATCATCCTGAAGACTATCATCCACACCTATGGCTTTCATGATATCCTCATCCTTTGTCATGCCAAGAGCCTTCAATATGATGATGAGAGGAATCCTCCTCACTCTGGTGAAGGAGAGGTAGAATATACCATCTTTCATCTTCTCAAATGTATGAGGTATCTTGTATGATCCTTGTTCTGAGAATAATTTACCAACATACTCTGAGACACCACCGGTAGCTTTCTCGACAAGCATGGTATTAGGTGCAAGATCCTCCACCGAAACAAGGACTTTCTCTGTACCGTTGACAATGAAGTAACCGCCAGGATCATCAGGATCCTCGCCCTTCTCAATAAGCTGTTCACGTGATAGCTTAGAGATGTGGCAGTATTCAGATTTGAGCATGATGGGCAGACTACCAATCTGTGTAGTGAACGATTCACGCTGGATACCATCAATATGAGCGCTGACCTCTATATATATAGGTGCTGAATAAGAAATTTTCCTCAATCGCGCCTCGATTGGATAGATGTCCTTCCTTGATCCATCGGCCTCTATTATCTCCGGTTTCTTGATCCATATCTTATCAAGCCTGATCTTGAATTCTTCGATATTATGGGGTATGATTGTAGGCTCAATCTCTTTGTTCTCATCAATGATCTTCTGGAGCTCTACATTGACAAAATGGTTGAAAGACTCTATGTCTGACTTGACTAAGGAATCACCGCCAAAATATGATTTGATTAGTTTCTCATACGATCTGCTCATTTTAACACCCTCACTCTCCAATCACCGTTCTATAAAACACAGATTCCCCTGAAGACATACTTTCTCTTGTTATCCTCACAATGTCACCTGCTTTGGCACCAAGATCCTTTATGGCAGGATCATCATGCTTCAGCTTTGGAAGTTCTGTGACCGTTATACCATAGGAATCCAGAACTTTCTTTGCATCAGACTGGCTCAAAAGCTCGTGTTTTGGCACCAGAACATGCGCGATATTCATCTTCTCAAGTGTTTTCTTTGTTGCCATTTTTCACCACATCCGGAGTTTGCCTGATTCATGCACAATACCATATAGGCCCGACGGGATTCGAACCCGCGACAACTTGGTTAAAAGCCAAGTGCTCTACCAGGTTAAGCTACGGGCCTATTGAACCTAATTTTTTGACTGAAAGCCACCACTGTCTTCTTTGTCCACTAACACTTGGTCAACCAAGAGCCATATGATGTTCGCATCTTGATCGCAAGGAACGCCCTGGCCGGGATTTGAACCCGGGTCGAAGCCTTACTGCGGAAAGCAAGATACTAACCACGACAGGGCTTCATGCTAGGCCAGACTACACCACCAGGGCATATCGACAAGGATATATGAAAACATCCGATCTTCTGAAGATAATCATCACTTGAATGATTACCCACCCCACGACGGAAAACAGCACAGCATCTAGACTAGACCTTCATGATACTTAGAAGTTAGCCGAGACCACACGCCAAGGGATTTTCATAGTGATATCTTCCATCTGAGGCTTTAGAGTTTCGAACTCTTTTTTAAAGTTTTCGATTTTAAAGATAGATGTGCCAACTTTCCAAAAAGACATGATGAATTAATCGCCTGATTTCATATCTTAAAATCCCCCGGGCCGGATTTGAACCGGCAGCCTCGCGGTAACCGCTCAGCTGTCCCATCATCACACCAACCTTCCGGAAAGTCAGACGGGCGAAATTATCTACAGCCGCGCGCTCTGCCATTGAGCTACCGAGGGATAGACTGGAAAAACGCCATGCTGTTAATAAAGGTTTCGGTGGATCTCGTACAACAATTTTTTAAAAGGTGAGAGATTAGCAAGCAGCATGACCACAGAGAAGAAGAAAGATCATGTAGCAATCATGTCATTCAATAATAATCCAAACATTGGATTGTATGCGTTCACAACAGACCAAATCTGTCTTGTTGGAGAAGAAGTGTCAGATGACCAGATGGATGTACTGAAGGATGTATTGGATGTTCCTGTACACAGGATAAGGATTGCTGGCACCTCGTTGATAGGAGTCTTCTGTGCAGGCAATTCTAGCAAGCTATTAGTACCTTATATAATCCAGGAAGAAGAAGAGGAAGAACTGAGAAAGCTGGGTATAACTTATAGCAAGATATCAAGTAAACTTACAGCTTTGGGCAACATAATCTCAGCAAATGATCATGGAGCCATTGTCACACCTGATTTTTCGGATAGAGAGATAAAAGAAATCTCTGAAGCCCTTGGTACCACTGTCAAGAAAGGGAAAATATCTGAACTTAATAATATGGGTTCTTGTCTGAAAGTGAATAACATCGGCGGTGTTGCTCACAGCGGAATAAGCACTGCTGAAATAAGATTCATCGAAGACACGATGAGAATCGAGATTGTGGATGGTACAATCAATATGGGGAGCCCTTATGTCAGTTCAGGGATAATCGCAAATTCTAAAGGTTTCGTGGCTGGGGCACAGTCAGCAGGCCCGGAAATAACTAATGCCGACATAGGTCTAGGGTTTCTCAAAGATTGACAAGAAAAGTCATCATTCATCTATTATGTATGCGAACCTATCTGAATCGCATTCCGTAGAGAACGCAAGACAGACATCATCATCGCCAGTATTCTCGATGAGTATACATTCAGCGTCTGAAGCGAGCTCTTCAGAATCAGGACACATATGCACATCCAGCTCGGGCAAGTCATCACGATATATGGATATAGAATATTCATCTATATCTTCAAGATAGCCTGTGTCACGGATGATATCGCATGAATCTCCACAATCCACATCAAGCTCCAGATCCACAACATCAAATGAAGCGCTGTCAGATATTCCTGT
>JBKGYM010000001.1:0-28403 GCA_046546115.1 Candidatus Woesearchaeota archaeon | reverse complement strand
ACAACGAGAGATTCTTCCTGTTCATCTTTTATATCATAACCGCAGCTTCTGGCAATCTTTGCGCTAAAATCTCTAATCTCCTCATGGCTGGGCATGTTCTCTTTCTTTAGCCTTTCGCGTGATGCTCCTACATGCATGTATGCTTTCACTTCCACATATGTGGGAGATGCCTTCTTTATGAGTTCTCCAAATTTTTCCGGATCTTTCATATTTATGCCTTTGATCACAGTTATTCTCAGAGCAGTCTTACACTCTATCGAGCGCAATGCATCCAAAGATTGCATGAGCTTCTCCCATGCTCCTGAAATCCCTGGCCTCACAATCTTCAGGAAGTCTTCCTCATCAGAAGCTTCTAATGATACATACAATTGTGTTGGAGGTTCCATGTTTCTTATGGCTTCAGGACATAGTCCATTGGATACGACAAAAACACTCGAATCCCTCCGCTTCAACGATTTTATCAACTCGTTCAGTCTAGGATAGAGTGTAGGCTCTCCCGTCAACGATATCGCAAATTGGTTGGGGTCTTGAGCTTCTCTGAATTTTTCCATGTTCACTTTCTCGTTACCGCCAAAACCTGTCAGAAGCATCCTGTGCTGTTTTATTGATTCCTCGATGATGTCCTCAGGTTCGTCAAGTTTGATATTCGTGGCAGTCTCGCTGATCTCTCCAGTCCCTTCATTCAGGTCAATCTCTCTCCAACAGAATATACATCTGTTCTGGCAGAAGCCCACGCTGGGGGTGATCTGGCAGCATCGATGACTCTTTATCCCATAGAACTTTTCCTTATAACAGACGCCGTCATCTTTCAGGGATCTTTTTGTCCAGTTGCATATCTTTACCGCAGAATGCTCTCCAGTAAACCCGTACTGCTGCTTTGTCAGTCTGTCTTTCAATTCTTTAGTGACCATATCTTTGGTGATTGAGAACTCTATTAAAAACTTTGTCAGGTATCAGTACATGAAGTATACTCTGTCCCTTTCACAGAACATTTTTTAGCTTCTCGTACATCTCTCCTGTGACAGCATCAATGCTTTGGTCAGAATTGATCACTATAATCTTCCTATTATCTCTCTTCATGAGATAATCTATCACTTCATAGCTCTTTTCTCTGACTCTTTTCTGAAATTCCAGGTTCTCGAAGAATTCTCTGTCTGAACTCCTCTTTGTGGTCCTTCTTGCTGCTTCTTCTGCTGGGAGGTCAAAGAATAGTGTTACATCAGGTATCATCGCACCATGTTCCTGGTCATAAGAATGTAATTCATAGAGTTGATCCAGGTCTGTTCCCTGCACACACTGATAAGTCAATGCCGAGAGATCATATCTTGAGCAGAGGACATCAGAATGTCCGAGAATCCCCTTTATCATTTTTGTGTGTTCTTTCCTATCATCTATGAAATATCGTGTCGCCACATCAGCATCTATATTATCAGTCTTCAGGAGTCTTGAAATCTCTCTTCCCGAGTCTGTGAGTTTCGTCGGTTCTCTTGTGAGCCAGATGTTAGAATATTTATTTCCGTATAGCCCATTATTGTCTTCTTTTATCAGATCTGCCAATCTGTATAGCTGAGTATCCTTTCCACATCCATCAATACCTTCGAATGTTATGAAGTATTTTCTTTCTTCTTCTGCCATCTTTATCCCTCGTATTCATACAGCTATGGGAAATTTAATCTTTGGATGATGTTCATAATCCTTGATTGTACTATCTGTATATTTCCAATCATATATACTGGCAAAATTTTCTGTGGTTATCTTCGGCAGTTTGTATGGTTCTCTTGTAAGTTGTTCCTTTGCGCCTTCCAGTTGATTCTCATAGATATGCACATCACCCAACTGTCCTACCAATCTTCCTTCTTCCATATCAGCTTCCTTTGCTAGAAGATGAAGCAATGTTCCATAGCTTGCGATATTGAAAGGTAGTCCAAGGGGTGTGTCTACTGATCTCTGCTGCCATATAAGATCCAAGGTTTTCCCATCTGATAGTACTTGGAAACTATAGTGGCAGGGGGGTAGTGCCATCTTTCCGATCTCTTCAGGATTCCATGCTGTGCATATCATTCTTCGGTCCATAGGGTTACTCTTTAGCTTTTCAACAATCTCCTCGAGCTGGTCTATGCCTTCATTTGAATAATCTTGATCCTGTGGTCTGATCTCATCATCATGGTTTCCATAATTCCCACCGAAATGCCTCCATTGCCATCCATATATGGGTCCAAGGTCATCCTCGAGATATTGAGCAATCTTTTTTGTGGAATCTTTAAGTGTCTCCATATCCGAGCCAGGTTGTAATATGTAGCCTGATTCAGTGGGTTCAACCTGCAACAAGGCCTTGTCCAATAATCTTCTTACTCTTTTCAATGGTTTATGGCTCTTTGAAAACTCCATGTATCTGTCCACAACATTATTGAAATCACTTTCAATACTCTCATCATCAAAACTATACTCCCTAAGCGCTTCAGGATTGCACCAATCGTCCCAGATGTGGTTATTCCTCTCTTTTAACCATCCTTTATCTGTCTTCCCTTTAATGAAGAATTCTAATTCAGATAATATTCCTGATGTCCTCATCTCTTTTGTGGTCAACAAAGGAAATCCATCCTGCATATCGTGCTCAAATTGTACTCCGCTGACAGAAATAGTATCAACGCCTGTCCGATTTGATTTTCTTCTTCCCTGTGACATAACTTTATCCAGGATGTTCAAATATTGCTCCATCCATAACCACCAAAATTCTCATATCAATATTACTATTTAATATTTTATATCTTTGAGCGCCTGTTTGGGAGAAGATATTTAAGCATGATATCTTATCGTTCCCTATGTCTGACAGATCTCTTGATATGAAACTCATTGTCGCTATGGCCAGAAATGGTGTGATTGGCAATGAGGGTGGCATGCCCTGGAAAATACCAAAGGACATGAAGCGATTCAGAGAACTCACATCCGGGACAAATGTCATAATGGGAAGGAAGACATATGAGTCCATCCCTGAACGCTATAGGCCTTTGCCTGGACGGACCAATATTGTATTATCCAAGAGTTATACCACAGATGAAGACATATTGGTCTTCGATGATTTGAACAAAGTCCTGGATTTTGTCAAGGGAGAAGAGTCATATGTGATTGGTGGTGAAAGCATCTATAGGCAGACTTTGCCCTATGCTAACGTCATAGAAATGACAAGGCTGGAGCGAGAGGTTGAAGGCGATACTTATTTTCCTTCTATAGATTCTCATGAGTGGGCGCTTTCGCGGCTCGAGTATGATGAAGAGCTTGTGGAGGGTGCCCTTGAACGATTTTCATTTGAGACTTACGTCAGAAGAGGATTCTAGTATTTCCATACTACTTCTCAGAAGATATAAATATCCTTTATGGTTATCTATCCCATGATTATCGGACTTACGGGTGGCTATGGTGCTGGCAAGGATACTGTAGCTGAATATTTTCTCTCAAAAGGGTTTATCCGTATCTCTCTTTCTGACATCATACGTGATCAATGTATCCAGGATGACATTGCGCTGACGCGGGACAATCTCATTCACAAGGGCAATGAACTCAGGAAGAAATTTGGTCCCTGGATCCTTGCTAAAATTGCAAAGCAGAAGATGATGCCGAGGAAAGATTATGTTGTTGTCTCCATACGGAATCCTGCAGAGGTGAAAGAGCTGAAGCGCCTGGAGGATTTCCACTTGGTGAATGTCACATCACCCGATACCATGAGATTTGAACGTGTGAACAGCAGGAGACGAGATGGTGAGAAATACAGCAATCTTGAGGAATTCCTTGCGAAAGAACGTAAAGAGATGGAATCTAAAGACGAGTTTGGGCAGAAGATGGGACAAGTGTCCAGGATGGCAACCATTGTGCTCCAAAACAGGTATAAGACCAAAAAAGAGTTATTCTCTGTGCTTGATCGCTTGTATTCGGATCTCAGGAAGGGAAAATGAGATGATATCATTCCAGCAAGACATATATCCTGTTGTCCCTCATGTATTGTCCTTTTTCCTCATCAATTGACACTGACATATCACTGCTTAATATTATTGTATGTTCTCCAATGCTAAAAAAACGCCCTTTGTTATACCTTGTCTCCTCTCCGTCAAACTCTTTATAGACCTTCTCTTCAGGTTCTGAGATCTCGCGGAGTTTTTCATCCATTCTCTGGTATACCTTAGGATTGAACGTAAGCATGGGCAAGAAATATCTATACAGGCTTATCCCCACAGCATCTGTGCCTTCTATGTTTGATGTGATGGATCCATCGGCAGGCTTATGCTTGTATTCTTTCACTTTTCTCAATATTCTGTTAGCGAAAATCTCAACAGCATTCTCATGTGTTGAATCTTTCATTATCATCTCTAGGGTCCTATCTTTCTCCGCCGTCAGAATGTACAATCATAATTCATGTTTAAATATATTTCGTGGCAATATTATAAAAGTTAAGAAAAATAAAATAAAAAAAGCTTTACTGTGCATATAATTTGATACTCTTCCTATCGAACTTGAAATCCTTCTGAAGTTTGCCTATCTTCTTGTAATACTCCACAAGTCTTTTTATCCGTGAATCTGTCAACTGTAAACCTCTTTTCGCAGTGAAATCTTTGTGATTCTCTTCCAGATGCTTACTGAGGCTGATGCTTTTCCTGATTACTGCCATAAGATCTTCTGGAATCTCAGGATTTTGCTTTTTTTCTTCAAGGATTTTGGTAATATTCTTTCCAGTCAGGACGTTTATATCAGGAATTCCATACGAGTCCCTGAGTACCATGCCGATCCTTGATGGGCTGTTGCCTTCTTTTGCAAGCTTTACGACAATCATCTCTGCTTCTTTAGGTTTATAGTTCATCCAACTTGGAGAGCTTTTCTCTTCTGGTTTTTTTGATCCAGAATTTCCGTGCGCTCTAGAATATCTTTTTGCCATTCATATCACCTGGTATGAGCAAGCCTTTTGACCGGCTCATCCTTTTCATCAATCGTTGCGAACCAGAATCTATTTATAAACTTTTTTGATTAGATGGGTGTCTCTGTGACTGGAAGTTTATGGTCATTCAGTATCTTCATCAGTCAGCTTATCAAGAAATGATGCATTCTCCAGGACTCTCTCCTCAAAATCCTTGCTCGTCTCACCTTCTTGTTTTTCTATGTCTAACATCTCTACAAGTTCCCTGGCGGTGGCTTTCTCATCTTTCAGAGGGATTTTTGAGAATTTCATCTGGCCTGTGTTCTTCTCTATCACCTCATGTTCCAAGTTTGCTAATGATTCTGTTGTTGGCCTCATCTCCTCAAATGATTCTGAAGTGAGCGAAGCGGTGTTCCTGAGGATAAAGAATGCGCCTTGTTCATACATCTCTGCTATTGTCTCTCCTAGTTTCACATCTGATGTGTTACCATTCCCAAGCTTGCCCCATATCCTGATCAGGACAATCTTGTCTGTCAGTTCTTCTTTTTCTGTCTTTTCGTGCAATTCGGAGAGCACTTCTTCGGGAGACTTCATGGTCGCATCAACCCCGATCTTGATGATTTCTTTTAATCTGATGGGTATAAACCTTAGAAGGTCTGGATGTGAAGAGTCAAAGATATAGAATCCGCCCTGCTCAAGATCCTCAATCTCCTTGAAAGTGTTAGGGAATAGAGGTCCTGGATAAGCTATGACTCCACCAAGCTCATCAGAGGAATATTTGATGACAGAGTGTACATGACCTCCTGCATAATAGTTGAAGCCTTTTGGGAGGTAACTGATTGGTGATGATTCTGTCTTCTCCATACCTTTAGGCTTGAGTTCGGTGATTGCGCTGTGGAACATGAATATCTTAAATCCACTGGCATTCTCAATCTCCTCATTATCCATGGCTTCATAATAAGACCGCTCAAGGCTCCCCCTTCTTCCCACAACGCCCGTCATCTTAGCATCTGTCGTTTCATCAACAGTGAAAGTGAGTTTCAATTTTCCCTCTTCATCAGTCTTTCCTCTGGCGACATTCTTGCATAATCCTGAATTCTCAAAGACGTCAAGCATCGTCTTGCCTGACGGGGAGAAATCATGGCTTCCTGCGATCACATACACAGGTATGCCTGCAACATATAGCTTCCTCAGCAAGCTTGCAGTCTCTTTGATACTGTCTATCGAGGGGATTGAAGTATTGAACAGATCGCCGGAAATCAATATAAAATCAACCTTCTCGGCAATTGAATTCTCAACGGCTCTCTTGAAAGCTTCTAATGTGAGATTGCTCATCCTTTCGTCTCTGTATGACCCTATGTGACAATCAGCTATGTGTGAGAATTTCATCAGCTTAAGGATTGGGCCAATCCATAAAAAACTTTTCTATATCCGTTCTTGGCGACAGATTATTAAACGACAGATGGTACCATGGTTCTATGGCTAGAATTTTATCAGGGCCGGGAGGGAATGCTGCACCCGATATTGTATCTTCTCTCAAGACAATCAAGGAATTAGGGCTTGATGCCCAAGAGATCGAGTTTGTCAGGGGTGTGACCATGGGTGAGAAAAAGGCAAAGGAAGTAGGCTCCCTTGCTAAAGAGCTTGGTCTTAGGCTCAGCATACATGCCCCTTATTACATAAATCTCCTATCTTCTGAAGAACATAAGGTTGAAGCTTCAAAAAAACGTATCCTTGATTCATGCAGAAGAGGTCATTATCTTGGGGCTGATTCTATAGTGTTTCATCCAGGATATTATCAGAAGAGGAACAAACACGATTCTTATAATATTGTACGGGACCAGATAAAGGATCTGCTCGATGTGATCAAGAAGGAGAAACTACAGGTAAACCTTTGTCCAGAGACGACAGGGAAGAAGAGTCAGTTTGGTGATGTTGATGAGCTTCTCCAGCTGATGCAGGACACTGGGTGCAAGATCTGTGTTGATTTTGCACACATCTTCGCAAGACAGAATGGTAAGATAGACTATGATGATATTTTCCGAAAATTCACAGAAAATAAGCTGAAGAGACTGCATTGTCATTTTTCAGGCATCGAGTATTCAGAGAAAGGCGAGACCAATCACATCCAGATGACTGATGAGTTTCTGAAGCCTTTGCTTGAGGCTGCAGCGAAGACTGAAATTGAGCTCACAATCATAAATGAATCACCCGATCCTCTTCATGGAGCTATAGATCTGAAGGTGCTTGCTTCTGCTTATGGTCTCTGATGATATGTTATTAGAGTCATATTTATAAATGAAAAAACAAATCATCTTTTATGGTCCAAACACGGATACAACGGTTAGTGGATAGAGCCTTCAGGAATAACACCTATTCACCTGCGGAATTAAAGGAGATTTTTGACCAGATTGCTAGTTTCTCATCTACACTCCAGGATGAATTGGATAAAGAAAAGATCAAGGCCGATGTTTTTCATGGGGGCTCCAGCGCAAAGGGTACATTCCTTAAAGGTAAATTTGATGTGGATCTTTTTGTCCGTTTTGACCTGGACAAGTATGCTAAGTTCTCATCTGCTCTTTCTGATATATTGCATCTTGCTGTGGAACGAGCGACTTCAAACAGATTCGAGCGTGTCCATGGTTCACGAGATTATTTCCAATACAGACTAAGCTGGAAGTATCCTATCAATTTTGAGATAGTTCCTGTTCTTAAGGTCACTGGATCATCACAGGCAAGGAATGTCACAGATTGTTCACCCCTTCATGTGTTGTGGCTGAAAAGCAAGTTTGCGGAAGATAAGGATATTGTGAAAGAATCTGTGGCCATGAAACTTTTCTTGAAAGCGATCGGTTGTTATGGTGCCGAGTCTTATATAAAAGGATTTTCAGGACATGTTGTGGATATACTGATATCCCATTATGGTTCATTTGAAGCTTTGGTGAAGGCGTCTCCTGAATGGGAAAACCACCATGTGATTGATGTTGAGCATCATTTTCGTGATAAAGATCATGTTCTCAAGAGCCTCAATGAATCGAAGATCAGCCCTTTGATTGTGATAGACCCCATCCAGCCTGACAGAAATGCAGCAGCAGCTCTCTCTAAAAAGAAATTTGATCTTTTCAAGGATAAAGCTCGAGAGTTCACCTCTCACCCCAGTTATTCATTTTTTGTCCAACCGAGATTCTCTTTAGCAAGATTGAAGAGGGATGATGTGCCACATTGTGAAAAGATCATTCTGAGGATAACTCCAAAAAAGGCAAAGAAAGATGTTGTCGGTTCTAAGATTATGAAGTTTTACAATCTGCTGTTGTCACGATTAAAAAAAAATGGGTTTGATATATTTGACTCTGGTTGGGCATGGCCCAGTTCAAATGCCTATGTCTGGATATATATAACCAAGAATTCTATATCTTATATAAAGAAAAATCCAGAGATAATACGTTCTGGGCCACCAAAGGATAAGTCCGCTGACATTGAGAGATTCAAGAAAAAGCATCATTCTCTTTTCTGGCACGATGGAAAGATTTATGCGCGTGTTGCGCGCAAACATACTGATTATATGCAGATAATCCATAAGACTATTAAAGAGGAGAAGCACAAGTATGATATAGAGAAAGGAACTCTTATTCCACGAAGTGCTTGAATATGCGAACGAACAACCAGTTAAGAAGATCAGCGGAAGATTTCTTCAACAAGAGATTCAATACAAGGAACCCGTATCGCGAGGTGAAGCGTCAATTGTTCCACTTTATCATGGGTATATTCATCATCTTCTCTGTGATTCTTTTCAGCAACTTCCAGGTTGCTGTTTCCCTGACATTAGTGCTTATTGTCGGAGGTGTCCTCTCATTATTGACAAAAGCAGGAAAGACGAATCTGCTGGATTTCTTTCTTGAGCATTTTGATAGAGATGATGATAAAAAACTTTTTCCGGGCAAAGGCGCTTTCTTCTATATCTTTGGCTGCACCATGGTCTTGTTCATTTTTCCGGAGAATGTCGCGCTCGCATCTATCGCTATCCTTGCGGTGGGGGATTCAGTATCACATCTAGCTGGCACTTATATAAGAAAACACATGAGGGATGATGGCTTGCCTAAGGTGATAGAGGGTACTTTGTTCGGAATCATACTATCTTCTATCGCAGCATCTTTTTTTGTGGATCCTCTGTTCGCATTTATCGCTTCAGCGATGGCAATGGCGGCCGAGACGACTGAGGACGTGATGTTCAGACTGGATGATAATTTCTATATTCCTTTGATCGCTTCAGTCACAATCCTATTGCTCCGATTGTTCTTCGGTTGAACAGATTCATGCTTCTTGTCTTCTATAGCGTGTATGGCTCAGATAACCGATTAACATTATCACCATGGTGCCTATTGTGATGAACATCAAAGAAGTCGCTGCTTTCAATGGTTCTTCTATCCCTGCTGTACTGATGATGTCCCACTGATATCTTAAGCTTCCGAGCATAAGACCGACAAGGAAAGCTTTTGTGCTTTTCTCGTGGTCTCTCATGAGTCTGCTCAAGAGATTAGAGAAGGCCCCTAGCCCGACAATACATCCAGATATGAATATCAAAATCTCCAAGATGCTTATGTCTTTTACCGCTTGAAGTACCCTCTCATATTGTCCTAACATCAGTATGACCAATGAACCTGATATGCCAGGCAGTATCATCGCGGTGATAGCAACCGCACCTGAGATGAAGAGGATTGCCCATCCAGTGAATTGAAATGTAGCAGGCATTCCTGCAAGCAGCGCACCGATGGCGATGCCGATAGCCATGATCAACACTCTATACATCTTATCTAGGCCAGATTGGAATGCTAGAAGTATTGAAGAAGCCACCACAAGGCCGATGAAGAAAGAATATGTGCCTATCTCGAAGTTCTCTACGAGATGCACAATCAAGTTTGATAATAAAAATACTGCGATAAATATTCCAGTCAGAAGAGGGAGGATCAATGATGGGTCCGACTTCTTGAATATTTTCTTCCGTCGAGCATTGTCTCCTGTGATGAGAGATATAGACTCTCCTGTCTCAATCATGCTGAATATCCCTCTGATTGCTCCGATAAGTCTCGCGTATATCCCTGTGATGAGAGCGATTGTCCCTCCCGACACACCAGGTATTATGTCTGCAGACCCCATCGCAATCCCTCTGAATAGATTTGATATAACATCCTTCATCTTTTCATCTCTCATTCTTATCCCTTCCTCTGAACATCTCGTTCAGATCATCAAGTATAGAATCGTCCACAATCTTTCTGCTTGATAAATAGGATGCAATTCTGCCAGTATCCCTTAATCTGTATTCCATGATTGTCCCGAAGATTATCCCTGCCGTGAAATATTGCTCGGCATGTTCTGTCCCTCCGTCAGGCCTATCAACAAAGAAGGTATCGTCATCTTGCTTGAAATTGAATCCCTTCCTCTCTTTAATGATCAGGATATCTCCATCCTTCTTGAGCTTGTCTGCAATCTCCTGCTTTCCGTTAGATTCTGCCAGCAGGTATATCTGATCATGGGGCGCTATGACAACATCAGCAAAAGCCATCATTTCTTCTACAGTCTCCTTGTCATCCAGCATCACATCCAGAGAATTCATGTCGAAAATCATCTTTCCACCATTCTCTTTGCATATCCTTGCAGCAAATCTGGCAGCTCTTCTTCTTGATGCATTATTGAGCATAGATTCTTCTATTAGGATGGCTTTTGCTGATTTTGCTTTCAGTACATCAACCTCTTTGTAGTTTATGTTTCTGCTGATACCCCTATGCCATATCTTCGTTGATCTCTGATCAGGAGTTATGAACTCCAAACAGGAATCAGTGCAACCAAACCCAATCTTTGAATCAATATCTATGCTTGTCTTCTCTAACTCACTCTGGCATATCATCCCGAACTCATCCATCCCTATCTTACATGTCATGCTTGTCTTCACACCAAGCGAGTTCAGTGTTTTCATGACATAGAATGTGTCACTTTTAATCTTGATATCTTTTCTGATATTTTTTGCTTTCTTAAGTATCCTATCACGAGTCTCTATGTCAACAGACAAGTTCCTGTCTTTGGAGACATCCAATCTAGAAAGATTTTCCTTGTCCACTTGCATGATGAGCTTGATCGCCACATCCCCTATGCCATAAATTTCATTGTCCTGAGCCATTCATATCCCAAACCAAATTGAATTCTTCTAGGAATTCTTTCGAAATCTCTTTGTCGTGTATTATGACTATGTTCTCATCGTTATTAGTGTTTGCGTTCTTTGAAGGATTATATGATCCTGTGATGATTGTCTTTTCATCTATTATGAAGACTTTGTGGTGCATCTTACCTTTAATGTTCTTGCGTATGAAATTCCCGGTATCAAGTCTGTTGAGTGTCTGGTATTGTGACCATTCGCTGCCAGCGCCCCAATTCTCGAATATGCCTTTTACTCTGACTTCCTCCATCTTCTCTATAATATCTTCTGCTATTGCCTTGCTGGTAAAGCTGAACGTCATGAAATGTATGCTATCATCTGCTTGTTCAATATGCCTTAAAATCTGAGCTTCACATCTGTCTTCAGGACAGAAATGATTCTCTATCCAGATTCCCTTGTCCAAATCTTCTATCTTCTGGAATGGTCTGCGTTCTGCGTCGTCATCCTTGAAAATGTTATATTTAAACATTTGCTCAAATTTATGCAGGTAATTCTGCGCAAGCTTATCTGAAGTGATGTATATGGCGTTATTATTGTTTTTTCTCATGCCATTCCCTGTGGGATTCATTGACCCCGTCATTATCAGATCATCGTCAAATACACAGAATTTATTGTGCATGTATCCTGATCCCTCTGCTGTAGAGATATTCATATCATACCTGTCTGCCTCAGCAGCGTTATCCTCATCAATCACAACTTGTGCCTCATTCTCAGCAAGGACCTTGATCAATGTATCATCATCAATATCAAAGAATGCACATCTTATTTCTTCACTTTGCTCTATCCTGTATATCAACTCTTCTCTACAGTCATCCCTGGGGCAAAAAAACACTTCCATCTCTATTTTATCATATACGCTATTGATCTTACTGTTCTCAAATGGTCCATGCTCCTGAAACATCTGAGTCCAGCCAACGATAGATATGACTATGACCAGGAAGATGATTGTCTTATCTATTGCTTTCATATATTATAGATGGCCTAATCTTACTTAACTATGCGTCTGCTTGCTCCGAAATGTTTTCAATCGTTTTGGATTTTTCACTTGGTAAGTTCAGCATTTCTTTCTAGGAATGATTCAGCAAGCGTGCTATCTTCTATCCTCATCACGCATCTTAATATTTCCTGCATGTTCATTCTGCAGGCTCCGTCTACAATCTTTCTTGTATGATTCTCCATCCTTTTGAGCTTTTTTTTATCCATCTTCCTGAATCTTTTTCTCTTGTTCGAGATGATGAACTCCATTGTATTCTTAAGCTCATGAGACAGGTCTTCCAGTATTCTTAGCTTTGTCGCATCTTCTCTGTCATTTGCATTCTCCGCAATCAAGAGAATGTGGTCTCCAAGATTCTCAAGTTCTTTGATTATGTCCAGAAAGTACAGAAGATGATCACTATCATCAATCCTTGAAGCGGTGAGCAGTCCTGTGTTCCTTGTTGCCAGTGAGCATACCTTCATGGCAAGATGTGCCAATCTGTTGATCTCTTTCTCATTTTGCTTAATCTCAACAAGATCAGGGTTTCCATCAATGATGCTTCTCAGGGATTCCTGAAGGAACAGTGATGTCCTGTATAGTGTCTGTCTCAAATCTAATTTCTTATGATCAAGAATGTTCTTTATGACCATCCTGTCTTTCTCGAATGATACTTCGGTCCCAGTCATTTTATTGGCAATCTTGCTCAGGATCTCTTTCTCTTTTTTTGTTATGTACGAATCGGACTTGATTGTTATCTTCTCAAATCCTCTATGATAACAGGCCATCATAATCTCTTCTATGTCTTCCTCATCATCTCTCAGGCTAAGCTTTATCTCTGTGCTTTCATCTCTCTTTTTCCTTATGTTACTGATCAGCAGATCTTTCTCTTTTGTTTCCGAAATCCTGACTTCGCTTTTCGGTTCCAGGTTATTCTTGATAATCCATTCCTTGGGAAGTGACACAGAGTATGTGGTGTTTGCGATGAATTGTATTTTCCTGGTAGGCATAATCTTCTGGGAGGGCATGTATTATAAAAGGTTTTGCTGACTATATAATCTATATAGGTTAATTATATAATGATGTACTTCATGATTTTAATAAAATGTTCTTAGGGTGAATGGATGAAGATTATTGGGACGACTTTGGAAGATAGGTTAACTCCACAAGAGAATGTCCGGAATGAAGTTGTTGATGAAGAAAAGCAAGACGGGCCAGATGCTGGATTTCCATCAGTACTCGCACCTCGTCTTGGATTGAACAAAGAACATAGGCGCCTCCTTAAGAGACTTGAGAAGGAGTTGCCTGCAAATTCAGCGATATTATGGCATCCCTATTCTGATGAGAAGATCCCTGACTTCTCTGAGCTTGCAAAAAGGACAAGGAAATCCAAAGAATATATCTCCGAACGCTTGAATGAGATCAAAGATTTATGGGACTTACCAGAGAAGTTACCTTCTAATAATGGTACTCTTGATGAGGAGCAGGCATTGGTCCTGGCTCTCGCGAATCAGCATAAGCTAAGATGGGATGAGGAGATTTCAGATTATAGGGTTCCCCGTTACCATCTTTATTCTTCTGAGCTGGGTCTTGGAACCTTATACACCAATACGAGCGCATTCGAAGGCGAAAGACTGGTGAGGAAGGCAATGGGGCTTGATGAGATGCTTAACAGTGTCCATCTCCAAGGAGGCATCATGCCACAGATGGTATCTTTCTATGGTAAGCTCAAAAATAACAGGGCGCTTCTCACAGGAAAGAATCGGGAGTATGAGAACTTGGATGACAAGGAATTCAATGAGATATTCTATGATGAGACTAATGACATCAAGGAATTATTGGGTCGTTCAAGCGGGGATGATCTGAGTCCCAAAGAGATAAATAATCTAAGGAAATATGTCATAAATACCATAGATTCTTTTGAAGAGGCCAAGGCGAGTGTAGCGAAAGAGCTTAAGCCGCTGATTGAGAATGTCCCTAACGAAGTCCCAATACACATCTATTATAGTTATAATGATGATTTCAATCTAAGTGAGATAGAGACGCTTCTTGTAGAAGCATGGAGAAAGTCTGAGAATGAGGCTAACAAGGCAGAGGAGAAACTTCCAGGACTGTATGAGAAAGAAGGAGAACTTAAGATAAGATCGCTGCGAGAGAATACTGCAGTATCCATCGATGAGAGACTCGAGGATTCTTATCTTGATCTTCGGAATAGGTATGAAGAAGGTTCTCTGGATTATGAGCGTTATGGTATTCCGTCGCCAGAAGGGATGGAAGCTATTGAAGATGCACTTTCCGGGAAGAAGATAAGAGAGATCCTGGGGCAAGAATATTTTGATAAGAATTCAAAAGGATTGAAGGAATTCAAGAAAAACCTGAAAAAGACATCCCGTGGAACAATGAATTCACGAGAATTTGATGAACTTTTCTGGGAATTGGTGGAGAAGCGGCTCAATAACAGCAAGATAAGAAATCTTGATGACATCATCGCCAGACTTGAGGCCGATACTAAGAAAAGAGATAGTGTGGACAGGAAGTATGACCATACCAAGGATACGATAGATGAATATGAGCAGCTGAAGCTTGCAAGAGAATCTGAAAAAAGATCTGGACATGCTTGGTTTACTAAACAGGTCCATATAAATCCGACGGTCTCAAAAGCTATCGAGATGGCCCAGAAAAACCGATATAAGAAATACTATGAAGACATGATCTCAAAAGAATTGAAATCTCTCTTAGGCGAGGAGAAGAATATAAAACTTCATACAGACCGTGACATTTCGGTATATGTGCCCGATCCAGCACAGATATATGGCTATAACTCATATCCTGACAAAAAGCTCTATGGCACGATCATCACATCTGTACCTAGGACCAACCGTCAAAGATCCAATGAACCTCTTAAGAATAGTCTCGCGGAACTGATCGGCAAGCATGAAAATTCAGTGAAGAAATCTATATTGATTGGTTCAGAACGCCCTAGGACAATCGAGGAATTCAAGAAGAGAGGATCATTAGCATTTTCAGATGTGGTCTTCACAGGATGGGGTGCCGATGGCTATAACAGGAACAAGAAAGCGACGGTGGCACCGACTGTCGTGAAAGGCGAATACAGGGAATCAATTCCGATGACCAATTATCTCAAGCTCCCTACCCGGCATGATACTGATATCCTGAAAGAGATGGGTAATCGTGGAAACACAGGAACATGGGAATTGAAGCGTATCGAGAAAGGTGGAGATACAACGGGCAATGTTTTACAGGTGATGGAACCAGACGGAAGCGAGAAATGGATTTTCTTCAATGACCTGTTCTATGAAGAGATTGCTGAGAAGTATTCTGCCCAGGTAAGGGAATTGGAATCGAAGATAGAGAGAGCACGTACCCAGAAGAGTATAGACAAGCATAAGAGAAGATTGAATGCCCTGTATGAAGAGATTGTTCCAGAGGTCAAGAGTATCCTGATGGATAATGATAATCATTATGGTGTCTATAATCATCCTGGCAGGCCATCAAATCATGATGCTATTGACGCTACTCAATCAGTAGCGGAACAGAGGCTTGGTCTGGAAAATATATCTATGCATTTCGGTTCTGAATATCTTAATGGTAATCAGTCATTGGGCACGAAATATGATCCTGCCCGTGAGAACCGTTCGCTGGACGATATAACCATGAATATGCATGTCAAGATCTTGAGGGAACGCCTCAAGAAAGCAGGTTATCGTGATGAGGAGATCCATGATCATATTGATAGCTATGTGCTTGAGAACGCTTTAGCTAAATCTGTGCCCACTTTGGAACACCAGAAGGAACTGTTTAAGAGATACAGACAGCCAGCGCTTGAAGAGTTGATGGATAATGGCACAGAGGTCTATCTTTCCAGCGGGAACCATCTCAATACAACAAAGCAGTATGGTGAGAACGAAGCGGACATTCTTGGAGGGATGTTTGATATTTCTTATAAGGATGAAGGGAAGCTCCACATCTCTGAAGCAGGCAGAGGCCAATCATTCAGTTCAGATCTTGTGAAGGTACCAACGGAAGAAGGCCATGATATGTATGCTTATCTGGCTCATAAGATGAAATCTGGCAGGACCGAAATCAGTAATATCTCAACACAAGCACAGGGGCAAAGATCAAAAGCCACACGCTTTCTTGCGGCAGACAGGCATCATCATGGCTCAGGTGCTGAAAGGAATGTTTATTATGCAATGGACGCAGGTAAACAGACAGTGAACCCTTATGTTGACCAGATTGGTAAAGTGAGTTCTTTGAGAGGCACAGTCGCAGTGTTGTATGGCACTAAGAATGAGAACTTGCATGGTACCTGGGAGTGGATGGATGATGTTACCGATGCTGTCATCGGTTGGGATGAGAGAGCCACCATGTTGAAGAGATGCCATGACATAATTGATGAAGAGTATAAAGGATTACATGTGAAGACATGAGAGCGGAGATACTGATCATTTCTTAACAGAGTAAAGTCGTTTTTTTGACCTCACAGCATCCAGTTTCTGGTTCATCCGTATCTTTTTAGCATTCTTCTTGTCTTTTAGGATGATTTTGGTCATCTGGTATGTCTCAGGGTCTATAACTTTTATGTCTGGATTAATCTGTACAACAATGGCCTTCTCTTTCTTCAGGATCTTATGCTCATCCTTAAGGGACATCATCTTATTCTTTCCTGTATCAAGATCCGATACTTTCATCTTATTCCCCATGATCGCGACAACCTTGTATACCTGGTCTCCAGATTCGATGTGGTCGCCTTTCTTGACATCTGGAAGGATCACTGTGGCAGTGAGCCTATGGAGTTCTTTCTGGGTCTGTTTGTCACGGGTATGCAATTTATAATCCATCTTTAGTTCGCCACCGAATTCTTTCTGCATGTTTTTTGCTATCTTCTCTATCTCTTTTTGAGAAGTCATATCAATATCTATGGCTTTATCTTTCTCCCTGAGATCAATCACATGTGAAAACCTCTTCTCTGCAATGGAAAGCTGATCCTGTAGGAAAGTGAACATCCCCTCATCAACATTCCTTAACTGTAAGGTGCCCTCTAGATAATTAGAGAATCTTTTTGAGTATGCGGGGTTCATCGTCCTGTCTACTATGGCTTTGACTTTTTTCTGTTCTGTCACTCCTTTCTTCTTGGCGGTTATGATGAGTTCTTTGATTTTTTCACCTTTCATGACCGGCTCAACTTCAATCTCAGTATCTTTATCTACCTTTTTTTTCAAGGCATTATTCACAGTATCATCCAGCACTTCAGAAATGTCCTCGTACTCTTTCCATTTGTTATTCAGCCTGTAAGTCATAGAACTCTCGCAGTATCTTATGCTAATCTCTTTCATATCATCAGGGAGGAGTCTGGGCTGATCAATCTCGTCATAGAATTTCTTCATCATCCTCTCTCTCTCCTTGCCCTTCATGTTCCAATGAATGTGTGTGCATTTTAAAAACTTTTCAGCCATGACAAGGATGGGCCATGTAAAGCAGGAAAAGCAAAACATTTTTTAACTGACCCTGGTTGTTTCAGAAGATGACAAAATCTTTCCGTTATTTCAAGAGACAGTATAAGAGATTCATCAAATTCCTCAATGAGGATTCATTCCTTAGCTGGGTGGTAAATGTTGCACTCGCCTTTGTCTTGATCAGATTTATTGTCTATCCACTTCTTGGTTTGGTCCTCGCGACACCTTTCCCTATTGTAGCGGTTGTCTCGGGAAGCATGGAACATCCTGGCGGCTTTGATGAATGGTGGGAGTCCCCTGCAGTAGTGGACGGAAACCGGATGACTCAGGCAGATTTCTATGCTCAGTATTCTATACAAGAAGATGATTTCGAGGGATTTCCTTTTCGTAATGGTTTCAATACGGGTGATATAAAAGTATTAAGGGGTGTGTCACCAGAGGATGTAGAGATTGGTGACATAATAGTGTTTGGAAGCACTGAAAGGAATCCTATAATACATAGAGTCATAGAAAAGAATATAAATGGCAGTTCAACCACTTTTAAGACAAAGGGGGATAATAACCCGGTCAGCTATGAGTTTGAATCTGAAATCAAAGAGGAGGATATCATCGGAAAATCAATCTTCCGCATACCTTTCCTTGGTTATGTGAAAATCTGGTTTTTCAATCTTATCGGTCTTTTTATCTAAACATCATCAATATGACGCGAGGTATCAAAAATGAAATTTTGTCCAAAGTGCGGTTCGATACTGATGCCAAAAAAGTCATCAGGTAAGTATGTTTATTCTTGTTCTTGTGGGTATACTGCCCCTGTTAATCAGGATGATTCATTGAAGGAATCTTTCCAGGAGAAGAAGGAGATTGAAGTCATCGATGAGGAGAATGATGTCGAAGCCAATCCTTTAGTAGATATTGTCTGTCCTAAATGTTCACACACTAAGGCTTTCTTCTGGCTTGAACAGACTCGATCCAGTGATGAATCCGAGACAAAATTCTACAAATGTGAGAAATGTAAGCACGTCTGGCGTGATTATGAATAGTCAGGTGTCTGTTCATAGGAAACTTTTATAAAAAGAACATTGTTTTTTTGAGAAAATGGAAATCATACCAAAAGAAAAATCAAAAACCAGGATTGTTTTCGAAATCAATGGAGAGGATCATACATTCTCTAATCTGTTAAGGGTTAAGCTCTGGGATCAGAAGGGTGTGAAGACTTCAGGTTATAACATCAAGCATCCGTTGGTCGGTTCACCTAAGTTTGTGGCTGAGACGGAAAGCACTGATGTTGTTGCCGCCTTGGATTCTGCAGCGAAAGAAGCTAAGAAAGAGCTCAAAGAATTCGAGAAGGCTTTCTCTTCAATATGATTTTTTCCTCATCTTGAAAAATTTCCTTTTTTTGTTACTAAAAAGGACAGCAAAAATTTTTAAATGCATTTTCTGAAGAAGAATGTATGTCAAGGGTTTTGAGTTCCTCAGAAGGCACTATGTTGGTTGCTTTAGCAAGAGAGTCAATCACCTCTTCTTTCGCTGACAAGGAGATCCTGATATCACAGGACCACAAGCAATTATTTTCTTTCTCGGCTGGTGTGTTTGTCACATTAAGGAAGTTCGGCAGATTACGAGGTTGCCTGGGCTATGCGAGAACATCACAACCTCTTTATGAATCTCTCATAAGTGCCGCCAGGTCTGCAGCATTCCAGGATCCAAGGTATCCTCCTCTACAGAAATCTGAATTGCCTAAGGTAGAATTAGAGATTTCATTGCTTACAGAACCATTAGCATTACAGAAAGAAAGCCCGAAAGATGTATTGAGTAATATCATCGTCGGAAAGGATGGTATAATCCTATCTAATAATAATTTCTCTGGGCTCATGCTACCCCAGGTTGCTGATAAAGGTTCCTGGTCGACAGAGGATTTCCTTAAGTATACCTGTACTATGTTCGGCCTGAATGAAGCTGCATGGTTGGATCCAGATTCTAGACTCTATAAATTCCGTGCAAAAGTGTTCAATGAAGGATAAGGCTGTTCCACAACATTAAAATTTTTGAAGAGGATAGAAAGGTTTGATTGGGATGAGTATGAGGCATCTGTCACAGCATTGGCATTTCTATCAGCCGCGCGGTAACGATTACTGGGCGGCAAAAATCAACGAACAATGTTACAGACCAAATTCTGAGAATGGTGTCATGGATCATGTGAGTTTCAATATCGGCCCTACTCTGATAGAGTGGTTTGAACAGAATGATCCTGGCACTCTTGATAGGATGATCTCCGCTGACCATGGCCAAGCAATAGCTCAGCCCTATAATCACAGGATACTTCCTCTCATAAGGCATGATGAGGATCTGAAGACACAGATAAGGTGGGGGAAAGAGCATTTCAAGAAATATTTTGGGAGGGAGCCTCGAGGAATCTGGTTGCCTGAGACTGCCACGGATATCCGCACAAGCAAGGCATTGGCGGAAGAAGGGATTGAGTATACTATAGGTGCCCCAAGCCAAGCCATTAATGAAGATGGCTCTCCTGTGTCATCAGGATGTTATGATGTAGACCTGGGCAGCGGTCTTTCTATCGCTTATTTCTTTTTCCATCCCCGTAGCGGAGAGATCGCTCATAACGCAGATACTCCTTTTGGCGATACTTCATTTCTTGATAATGCAGATGTGGCTCTTGATGTCCTGGTAAGAGAAAGTGAGGGGGAGGCTCTGATCCTTCTTGCGTACGATGCAGAAACATTCGGTCATCATAATAAATTTGCAGATCTCTGGGCAGATTATTTTCCGACGGCAGTGGAACAGCATCCTGAAACAGAAGATATGATCACATTAGACCAATATCTTGACACATATGGAACGCATGGGATGGTGGCTCTTGTTGAACGGAGTTCGTGGAGCTGTCTTTGTGGTGGACTCAAAAGATGGAGCGGAGACTGTGATTGTGCAAAGAGTCGTGAACAATATCGTGAAGAGCTTCTCAGGACTCTTGAGGAGCAAGAGGACACGGTGCATGATATCTTTTATACAACCTCCAGAAAATTCATCAATGATCCATGGGTCGCCCGAGACGACTATATACACGTACTGATGGACGAACTGGGTTTTGAGGATCTCATAAGGCCATATCTGAAAGAAGATGTTACTTATAGCACAATGTATGAGTTGAAAGAGCTCTTTGAGGCAGAATATCTTACACAGCTAAGTTTTACTAGTTGTGGTTGGTTCTTTCCGGATATCAACCTGCAGACAAAGAATAATATAAGGGATGCTTATGCTGCTTCACAAAGGATAAAGAGTTCTACGGGCCATGATATCTCTGCTCCATTATCAAGTATAGATTGGATGCTTTCACGCCCTGACTGATATGGGATTATAGAAACGTTTATAAATAAACTCAAGTTTTCTCGAGGATGTCCCGTTGACTACGCGGCTTACGCTTACGTGTAGAAGGGTGGTATATTATGGATAAAGACACATTTGAAGAAGCAGTGAAGAGACTGAAAGCTGACTCTAAAAAGCGAAATTTCACACAGAGAATCGATCTGATTGTGAATCTCAAGAACCTGAATTTGAAGAAGCCGGAGGATCAAGTTGATTTTTACGCTCAACTGCCTCACAATACAGGCAGGAAAAGGAAGGTTTGTGCTTTAGTGGGTCCAGAGCTGTCTGAAGAGGCAAAAGTCTGTGATGAAATGGTTCAGGCTCATGAGTTTGAGAAATTCCAGCAGGATAAGAAATCATTGAAAGCGCTCACTGAGAAGATGGACTTTTTCGTCGCGCAGGCCAATATAATGCCAAAAGTGGCTCAAGTTTTCGGAAGAGTCCTCGGTCCCCGGGGAAAGATGCCCAATCCTAAGGCGGGTTGTGTTGTCCCTCCAAAAGGAAGCCTCAAACCATTATATGACCGGCTTCAGGACATGCAAAGGATTTTCGCAAAGACACAGCCTCTTGTGCAAGTGCCCATAGGTTCGGAAGGCATGAGTGAGGATGAGGTTGCCGAGAATGCTGCTTATGTTTATGATCAGTTGCTCCATCATCTGACATTAGAGAAGAATAATATACGTTCAGTATATGTCAAGATGACAATGAGCAGGCCTGAGAGAATATATTGAGTCAGATGATATGGTTCAAGCAGGGTTTATTTTAACAGAGATTTTGGACAGATGAAACGTGATTGATATGGCACCATTGGCTAAGATACCAAAAGAGAAGAAAAAGATTGTGGATAATTACCTTCGTCTTATAGAAAGTTATCCTATTGTTGGCTGTGTGAATATGGAAGGTCTTCCGACGCCCCAACTTCAAAAGATGAGAGAACAGTTGAGAGGAAAGGTTGAGATCTTCATGGGCAAACGCAGATTGATCAGCATAGCTCTTGAGGAAGCCAAGTCAAAAAAGCCAGGCATCGAGAGCTTAAAAGATCATCTGAAGGGGATGCCTGCATTGATTTTCACATCAGAGAACCCTTTCACATTATACAAGACACTTCAGAAGAATAAGTCAGGAGCACCCGCCAAAGGTGGTCAGACCGCTCCAAAAGATGTTGTGGTGCCTGCAGGTCCTACTGGTTTTGCGCCCGGGCCGATCATATCTGAATTGGGCTCGGTAGGTATCAAGGCAGGGATTGAAAATGGTAAGGTCATTGTCAAAGAGGACTCTACTGTGATTCGTGAAGGTGAAGTCTTCAGCGGTAAGCTGGCATCTCTGCTTGGGCGGCTAGGGATAGAGCCAATGGAGATTGGGCTTGATCTGACTGCTACATTTGAGGACGGTGAAATTTTCACCAAGGATATCCTGGCAGTTGATGAGCAAGAGTATCTTGATATGATTTCAAGATTTTCAGGAGAGGCATTCAATCTCTCCATGTTTGTTGGATATCCCACTAAAGAGAATATTACGCATCTCATTTCACAGGCGTATAGTAAGACAAGAAATCTTGCTGTCAATGCACCCGCCTATGAAAGAGAGGCAATTGATTTGATAATCGCGAAAGCACAATCACAGGCACAGGGAATAGCATCCAAGATCCCTGACGCTGCATGAGTTTGTTATACTGATTAGCAGGAGGTATTAAAATGGAATATGTGTATGCTGCAATGTTGCTTTACAAGGCTGGTAAAGAGATAACTGAAGAAGCTGTAAAAAAAGTAGTCGATGCTGCTGGAATCGAAGCAGATTCCGCTAAGATAAAAGCGCTTATAGCTGCTCTTGATGGAGTGGATATTGAAGAAGCTATCAACACGGCTGCTACTGTCGCTGCTGCGCCTTCCGCTGCTGCTCCAGCATCTGGAGAAGCGCAGGAAGAAGCTCCTAAGGAAGAAGAGAAGAAAGAAGAGGAACCTAAGGAAGAGGAAGCAGCTGCTGGATTGGGAGCTCTTTTCGGGTAAACTTTATAAAGCTTGAGGATGGTGGCCTAGTACCACCTTTTATTTTACTTTAACCTTAAAGGATGTTTGATTGGTGACAATGTTAAGTGATGATGAGCTGAAGGATTTGGTTTCCAAATCCCGGAAGATTAAATCTGAGATCTCTGAGATCAAGTCTAACTTAGACAAGGTCAATGAGGTCAAGGAAGAATGGTATTCTAAGAAGGAGAGCATCTCTAAAGAGATAGTTCGACTCATCTCTGACATTAAGAAATTCAAGACAATGCGTGATAAGCTCACGAATAATGTACGCGAATCAAAGAAGAAACGTACTGAAATGAATGAGAAGATAAACGAAAAGATTGCCGAGATAAAGGAGCTCCAGAAGAACCAGAGATCGAATTCTGATTCTTCAGGGAAACGAATAGATTTCTCAGCGCTTAAGAAGGAGAAGGAAGGAATCGAATTCAAACTGGAGACAGAACCTATGAATTTCAATGCTGAGCAGAAGCTCATGAAGCGCCTGAAAGAGATCAAGAAACAACTTTCTGAGTCAGATGAATCTTCTGAGCAATCAAAGAAGATACATGAATTATCAAAGGAGATTGATGACTTGAAGAAGGAAGCTGATCAGGTACATGAGAAAGTACGTGAGAATGCAAAGAAGAGTCAAGAGAAGCATGAAGAGATGATAGAGTTCTCCAAACGCATTGATGAACTCAAGATAAAGGAAGAAGAGGCTTATAAGACATTCCTTAAGCATAAAAAGGATTTCACTGACCTTAATAATAAGCTCAAAGAAAAACTAAAAGAATTGACACCTATTTCAAAGAAGCTTGATGATAATCGTGCCGATTCAAAAGAAAGGAAGGAAGAGAGAAAAGAATCTGCTATCAAAGAGAAGCAGATATCTGTAGAAGAGAAGATACAGAAAGGGCAGAAGCTGACCACAGAGGATCTTCTTGTATTCCAGAAATCAGGTGAAGAATGATTTCAGATTTCTCTTATCGGTACATTGATAATTCTCACATTGATCTTTAGGTTTTATTTTTCTGATTAATTTTGCTTCTTCTATTACCTCTGCTAGTTTTATGCAGGATATTGCAGAATTTCCTTCAAGAGTCACGAAGAGTAAGCACAAGAATGGTGTGCTTGTGGGCATCTAAAACTAGACTCTTTCAGAATATAAAAAATGTAAGAATCAATCTTTTGGTTTGAATTCTGTATAGCCGGTCTTACCGCATGTATACCTGTCTTTGTGTTCAGCCATGAAACACCCTTCTGCTTTTGGGCTATACCTTTTTTTCCTTACGAGTTTATCTCCTTGCACTTCATATGCTTCCCATCTCTTTGATGGTCTCTTATTCTTCACTTGTCTTTTCGCCATATTATCAGCCTGTCATCTTTCTTATGCGGATCAAGCAGAAGCAGTAGCTTCTTCATTATCCTTCTTTTCTTCGAGTGAGTTCTTCTTGAGAAGATACTCTTTTTCAATAAGGTCCTTGTCTTTCTTATTATCGTAGACATTTGCTATTATCTTGACTTCTTTTGATCCATATTTTGTATATATATGTTTTATGACCACGAGTTCAGGTTTAGTCTTAAGATTCTCAGCCACTTTCTTCAATAATTCCTTTCTTGAAGGAGTGTGCTTATCGCTTTCTGTAATCAACGAGTATCTTTTTCTAGAGAGCAAAGGCATATCTTTTTCTTTTAGAATCTCTATCTTCATATTAATCCCTCATTTGACTTTTATTGCATATTCTCCTTTTCTGTCTGCAGCAATCTTTTCGGCAATGAAAGATTTTTTTGGATCAAAAATGTGTACCCTGCCTTGCCAGTTTGTAGTCCTGGCTTCATCCTGCATACTCTTCGGAAAATTCTTATCATCAACAAACATCTTGTTTTTCTTACAGACTTCTCTCTTTGCCATTCTGGTCTCCTCATTTCTTCTTTTTATCTTTCTTGAGGTCCTCTTCTATCCATTCTAGCTTTCCGAGGCCTGGTTGTCTCATTGTGAGGCCTAACTTAGGATTTGCGATATCTTTATAGCTGATGGCTATCATCCTTGCCCTGCAGACATCTCCCATCTTAAGGCTTCTCTTGCTATCCTTACCTTGGAGCACTTTATCCTTCGTGAAAGACACAAAATCATCCATTGTCTGTGATACATGTATCATCCCTTCTATTGGCCCTAGATTCATGAAAACTCCAAAATCTGCAATATCTCTCACAGTGCCCATCATCACTTCCTGCATCTCAGGCTCATATGTTATGAGCTCAAATTCCACTTTATAGTATTGTGCCCCATCACCAGGAACCAAGACGCCATCTCCAATCTTCTTGACACTCAGCACATCAATGACTATTCCTAGATCCCGAGATATGAAACCATCATACTTGTCCTTTATCTTTGCCACCATAGCATCTTCCAGCTCAACCCCAAACGAATCGGGCGGAATCCTTATGTGGTCCTTAAGTTCAACCTTGTAAAACATTTTTACCTTCTCTCTGCTCTAAATTATATGGTTTTTTGGCATCATTTCTTTTTGATCCTGAGATACCCTTTGTTGACAATCTCTATGACCCTGTAACCTTTTTGTAGTAGCTCTCTTTTTAAGTTTTTATCGATTGTTGCTACAATCGTGTCTTTATCAGCTACTTCGATAATCATGTCATCGACGAGATCGCTTTCTAACTTTGCTGAATCGATCTTTTTAATTCTTTTGTAATCGATGAGTTCTATCCCTATTTTGGCAGACACTCTGTCCTTGACCTTACCTTTCTTTGTGAGTCCTTTCAGCTCGTCTATTGTCTTGTCGACGATGAAGACTTCGTAAGGTTCATCCATGAGCTTACTGATCTCTTCGAAAATGTCAAAACTTGACTGTCCAGGGATCAGTAGGAAGTTAGTGTCCAAGATTATCTTGGTCTTTTGTTCTATCATCTTCAGCTTATGATGCTTTTGTTGTTTTTTCGGAGTTGGAGACTATTTAAAAAGCTTTAGGTTGAAAAGCCTTCCGGAACACCTTCTGGCGTAAGTTGTCATCCACCCATCCCTGTTTCGATATATTTTTAATTTAGGTGAGAATCTTAGCGTCTTATGGCTGTGAGTGTAAATGATATGGGGAAAAATAAGTCTTTCATAAAGAAGGTGATTGCGTTAATCGCAGTGATTGCTGCATTAGTGAACCTTGTACTCATGGCCATGGGTAAGATTGAGCCGCACGTTTTCATGATTGTGGTGTTATTCCTTTTTCTCCTCTCCTATACATATTATAATAAGGAAGAGGATGCAGATAATAAGTGATGTGTTTTTCCATGAGATTCTGTGCGATATGTAATGAGGGATTCGAGGATCTTGTTGCTGAAGAAGTGACAAGACGGACTGGTTCAGATGCAGTCATGGGAAAATCTTATGTGTCATTTGAGTGTGACTCGGAGAAAGCCATACTCTTTGCATACCTCACACAATCAGCAAAGAAAGTCATGAAGATTTTGTCGGTCTTCAAGGCTAAGGATGAAGCTGAGATCGTGAAGAAAGCCGCTGACATTGATTATTCATCAATACATGGAAGTTTTTGTGTGAGATGTTCACGGCATTCTATTGAGCGTGATCTCGGTTCCTCGGTGTATAAAAGATTAGCGGACCCTGTTGTGAACATGGATTCTCCCGATAATATGATCTATTTTCATTGGTCGCCTAGCAGGAACTCGGAAGTCTATGATGTTGTTGCAGGCGTGGATCTGACTGGGATTGATCTGAGCAAACGGAGTTATAAGATATTTGCGCACCCTTCCTCTATAAAAGGCACACTTGCCTATTTTCTTGTAGCCTTATCTGGTTATGATGGCAATGGCCAGTTTCTTGATCCATGTTCGGGTTCTGGAACCATCTGTGCAGAGGCGGCTTACCTTGCCACAGGCATCTCTCCAAGGTTTTTTGATAAGGATGATATTGTGGGAGGGTCACTTGATGGCCGTTCTTTGGAGCCCCAATTGGAAAAATATGATGAGACTATAGTTCCTGAAAAGCTAAAATCTTTGAAGAATTCAATCTCATCCTATGATGTGGATCTATAGGCGGTGAATTCTGCAAAGAAGAATCTTAAGATAGGGGGCATTGATAAATTTGTCTCTGTTGCCAAAGGAGACATTGATTGGTTGGAGACTAAGTTTGAGGAGTCCTCGATTGATCATATAGTTTCAAATCCTCCTGCATATAGCAAATACAATCAGAAGAAGAATGATAAATTCTTCGATAAATTCTTCTATCAGACTGAATTCGTGTTATCTGACACAGGTAAGATTGTCATACTCACAAATTCAGAGAGGCCAATCAGCTTATCTGAAAGATACGGTCTTGTTCCACAGATTGAAAGACGTTTCATGGTGGGCTCTTCTGAAATGCTGATCCTGTCATTCACAAAGAAGCATTAGTCTTTTTCAACGATAGTTTTTTAAATATTTGTTAAACAATCTAGCGTATTGCAGGGGGCGGATCAACTATCGGAATCTTACCGAGGAAAGTCCACCCACCATACATGACCACTCGTCGCAAGGCGAGATCCCTAATCGGATGGCAACCAAATAAGAAACGACACGTCTCTGGAGGAGAATGATGCTTGTGAATCTTCCCGTGAGGGCAGAGAGTTTACCGGTTGACGTTCTCCAGAGGATCGATGGAACGGTGAGTCCTGGTCGGTGCAAGCTTAGGCGCTCAGTCAAATGTTGATGCAGCCTGTCTGCCTTTGATGGCAGGGGCTGACAGAAGGTGGCTTATAAGCTCTCTGCAATGGGGCAACCCAATCTTGATTGTTTATCAAGAAAATATCAAGCAAAATTTTAAATATGAACAGAGGTTATCAACAACTATGGCAAAGAATGACAAGATCCAGATGCCCACGTCTGGAGGTGGATTGGTAAGATATTCTGGCGACAGCAGATCAAAACTGCAGGTAAAACCGGAGCATGTGTTGATTCTTGTTGTCGTTGTCATCATTGTACAGATGATTTTGCATTGGCAAGCCGGCATATGGTTCGGTTCTTGAATGAGGTGCTCTTATGCTTCCAGGTATGAATATGAACTCTAAGCAGATGCGTTCTGCGATGAAGAAGATGGGTGTGCAGCAGGAAGAGTTGGATGTCTCCCGAGTAATCATTGATTTGGGAGACAGGCGACTGGTGTTTGATTCACCCCAAGTATCGAAAGTCAATATGATGGGTTCTCAGACATATCAGGTGGTTGGCGAACCTCATGAAGAAAAAGTTGATAATTCTCCTGATATCAGTGATGAGGATATCACCATGGTCGCTGAACAGGCTGAAGTCTCTGAAGATAAGGCCAAATCTGCTATAGAGGCGTCCGATGGCGATTTAGCAGAAGCGATCATGGAGCTTCAGAAAGAGAAAGATGCTGAATCCCAATAGATTAGATCTTCTTTATTTTTTCTAGTACACTAATATTTAAAATATAACT